>JAFNYX010000021.1 GCA_017654125.1 Alistipes sp.
AAACAACAAACGAACAGTAACACTAAAAACGGAGTTTTCGCAACCTCCACAACAAGGCTCTCGGAGCGTAGCGACAAAGTCTCCCTTTTTCAAAGGGAGATTTAGAGGGAATGTAAATATGAATTCTACTTCATAATTTTCATCCCAAACCCGCAAGGCCGAAACGAGCAAAAAAACAACAAACGAACTGTAACACTAAAAACGAATAGAAAATTATGAAAGTAGAAAACACCAAATTTGTTGCAGTAAACTATACGCTTACCGTAGATGGTCAGATTGCAGATAAGAATCCGGAGGGCAAGCCACTCGAATTTATTTGTGGTACGGGCATGTTGCTTCCGAAGTTCGAGGGCGCACTCATCGGCAAGGAGCCGGGTGAGAAGGTGTCGTTCACGCTCGAACCAAAGGATGGCTACGGTGAGGTTATTGCCGAGGCGATTGTCGAGCTTCCGAAGACAATCTTTATGATTGATGGTAAGATTGCTGAGGAGATTCTCTTCGTTGGCAATATCGTTCCGATGAGCGACGCCGAGGGTCACCGCATGAACGGCATCATTCGCGAGGTTGGTGAGGAGACCGTAAAGATGGACTTCAACCACCCGATGGCAGGCAAGACGCTCAACTTCGAGGTTGAGGTTGTGTCGGTACGCGATGTAACGCCTGAGGATTTGGCTTCGAAGGGCGGTTGCGGCTGCGGTTGCGGTGAGCACGATTGCCACTGCGACGGCGAGTGCGGCGATGGCGAGTGCTGCCACGAATAGTCCGCGACAAGCGAAACACCAAAAGGGGCGTTCGGCTGCGGTCGTAACGCCCTTTTTCGACATACAAGAGTTTTTCTCGTTGGGCCACAAAGCGTTGGCAAACAACGAACAAATGGCAAAAACAGGCAATTTTAAGGCGACAGACGATGGGCTCCTCTATCCGTTCATATATTGATGCAATCATAAATCCACACACCGAGTGGCGTACGTTGCGCGGTATCGAGCCGTTGTGCGACGAGGCGGGCAGGTTGGTGTACAGTGTCGGTAACTCGGCGGTGGTTTTCAAGGTACGCTACAAGGGTCGTCTCTGCAAATTGCGTTGCTACATTCGTCCGAAACACTCTTTGAGGGCGATTTACCGCGAGCGATTCTTTGGCGCCGAACTGCGTATCTTCGACTATATGGGCAAAAGTGAGTGGGCGGATGTTGTGCTGGAAGATTGGTGCGACGGCGAGACCCTGCAACACCACATCGAGCATGCGGTAGGCGATAGTGCGGAGATGCTCCGTCTGGCCAAGCTCTTTGAGCGGTTTGCGCTGTGGCTTTTGGGCGAGAATTGGGCACATGGCGACCTAAAACCCGACAATATGGTGATAACCACCGAGGGCGAGTTGCGCCTCATCGACTTCGACGCTATTGTTTCTCCGCGATTGGAGGGGCTTGCATGCGAAGAGTTGGGTGCGCTCAAATACCAACATCCGCAACGCGGCTTGATGCAGTGCAAGGCGATTGACGACTATCCGATTGCGCTCATTGCCACCGCGCTGCACGCTATGGCGGCGGATGTCACACTCGTCGAACGATATTCGATTCAAGATATGATACTCGTCGAGCCACAAGATGCTGTTGCCGGTCGGGATGTGGCACTCGAAGAGATAGAGCGACTCTTTGCCCATCGCGGCGATGCCGTTCACTATCGCATGGCTCGACTATTGCGCTCGCAGAGTGTAGCGTTGCCCGAACTTGGGGAGTTGCTCTCTTACTCTATTGCAGAGCCGTTGGAGAACGACTCACCACTCGAACTCGACTGCAAGGCCGGACATTGGGGCTACCGCACAGGGTCACAATGGATTGTTCCGCCACTCTACGACGAGGGTTTCGAATTCAGCGAAGGGGTTGCTGCCGTCCGCCTGTGCGACGTATGGCACTTTATCGACTTGCGTGGCCGGGTCTGTTTCTCTTGCGAGGGTTGCGAGCGCATAAAACCGTTTCGCAATGGTCGCGCCATCAAAGT
Source organism: Alistipes sp. (assembly GCA_017654125.1). Taxonomy (GTDB): domain Bacteria; phylum Bacteroidota; class Bacteroidia; order Bacteroidales; family Rikenellaceae; genus Alistipes. Next base: position 1,996 of record JAFNYX010000021.1, read on the forward strand.
CGTTGCAGGCAAGCGTATCGAAATCGACCATTCGGGGCGCGAACTTTAAGATGTGAACGCATCCAAAAAACAGGGGGCAGTATAACTTACCGCCCCCTTATTATATATATAATGTATCGCGCGACTACGCCTTTCGTCGCAACGCCTCCATAAATTCAGGCAGATGAGCAAGTGCCGGCTCGCAACGCAAATAGAGTTCGCGAGCAACCGCCTCTCGCGAAGGTCGCTCGGACGAGATATCGCGCAGGTACGCCTCATCGGTCGGATGACTCTCGGAGAGCAACTCCGCCCAAAACTCCTTGTGGCGCGCCAATGCAGAGAGCACCGTCGGCTCGATTGTACCTTCGTTCACAAACAACAAAATCGCACGCAGAAGAGGTTTTAAGGCCGATTTGTCGTCAATGTCGCACATCACATCTTCCAGGCTATCCCACTCTTCGAGTGCAACGTAACAGAGCGAGAGCATCGGCGTACACTCCAACGGATCCTCGCTGTCGCAGTCGAGCAACATCTCAAATTGCGCAGCAGCCAACTCCGCATCCCCTGCGAGGAAGTTATCCACCGCCGAACCCTGCACAATCTCCATCGCTGCAAACGTATTGGCATGGTTGCGGTCGAGTTCCGTCGGCTCATCCTCGGGCAGAAGCTCCACGATATGCTGAAATGCGTGGTAGCGCACATTGCAGGCGCGCTCGTAGTCGCCCTGCTGCTCCGCGGTGCGTGAAAGCGCAAGCGTGCGGACCATATCGCCACGCTCGCCGTGACCAATGATGCGGAAAGTCTGGTCGGCTGTCGGTTTAAGTTCCAAGAAGTGCCCCATTACAACTCTCTTTTTATTTGAGTGCATTCTTTCGTTCGCGCACGAGTCGCCAAATCATCAGACCCGAAAGCAAAACGGTTACCACGGCAGCCCAAACATAAGCCATCGGGATTGGGCCCATACCCACAAACTGATTCGACACGAATACGAACGACGAGCAGATATAGGTCATAAATATTGCCGGAAGGAGTGCCACCCAGTAGTTGGCCTTCTCGCGGTACAGATATACCACAATACACCACAGCACTACCGATGCCAACGCCTGATTGGTCCACGCAAAATAACGCCAAACGATGTCGAAATCGACAAATGTCAAAATGACTCCTATCGTGAATAGAGGCAAAGCGATTGCAAGTCGCTTCCAATTGGTGCGCTGCTCGATATGGAACACGTCGGCAATTACAAGGCGTGCCGAACGGAATGCCGTATCACCCGAGGTAATCGGAGCAGCCACAACGCCCAAGATAGCAAGAACGCCACCCACAACACCGAGCGTCGTGTTCGAGATTGTATTTACGGCCCACGCCGCACTATTACCATGCGCCGCCAAGACCGCCGAGACACCTCCGCCATCGTAGAAGAATGCCATAGCGATAGCCGCCCAAATCAGGGCAATAATCGACTCGGAAATCATCGCACCGTAGAATACGAAGCGACACTCTCGCTCGTTCTTAACACAGCGCGCCATAAGTGGCGATTGTGTTGAGTGGAAACCCGAAATTGCACCGCAGGCAATCGTGACAAAGAGCGTCGGGATGAGTGGCAGATTGGCTTTGTTGATATGGAGATTTTCAAGCGTCATATCAGGAATAGTGTAGTCGCCAAAGAACAACACGCCGAGCAAACCGACAGCCATCGCAACCAATGCCGCACCAAACAACGGATATACCTTACCAATAAGTTTATCGACCGGCAACAGCGTAGCGATAAAGTAGTAGGCGATGATGATACCCAACCACCAACCCTTCGACACCAGCTCGAACTTCGATGCAAGGATATCGGCCGGACTCACAATAAAGACCACGCCCACCAACAGCAACAGGATGACCGAGAATACGCGCATAAAAGCACCCATACCTTTGCCCAAATAGCGTGCGACAATCTCCGTAATGCTCAAACCGTCATTGCGAACGAGTATCACACCCGACAAAAAGTCGTGCATCGCACCCATAAAAATTCCGCCGAACGTAATCCATAGAAACGCCACCGGACCATAGCAAGCACCAAGTATAGCTCCAAAAATCGGGCCCGTACCCGCAATGTTGAGCAACTGAATGAGGAACGTACGCCAGCGCGGCATCGGAACATAATCCACACCATCATAGAGGGTTTCACTCGGCACCGAGGCCTTCGCGTCGATTCGACACACCTTGTCAAGATATTTGCCGTAGGTGAAGTAGGCCACTACGAGCAACGCCAAACATAGAATAAAGGTAATCATTTTTAAGTGGTTTTTAGGTTTTTTATGTTTTTTTGAGGCAGTGTAGCCCATATCAGGAAGTCCGCCACACATATTTTATATGGCGAATTTACAAAAAAGTTATAGTTTTTCGGCAAAAAACTGCTGATAATTTGCAGATATAAAGAAAATTTTACGATATTTGCAGACCGAAACACTGATTTCGTTTGCTGAATTAGCTCAGCGGTAGAGCACTTCACTCGTAATGAAGGGGTCCCGAGTTCAAATCTCGGATTCAGCTCTGGAAACTAAAAGGACAACCAACAAAATGGTTGTCCTTTTAGTTTTCTGTGTGGTCAGCATTGGACTCGGGCCCCCAAAGTCCCCTTTTTTCAAAAGGGGATTTAGGGGATATGTCAATACAAAAAACGGAATGCACCGCATTCCCGAGTT
>JAFNYX010000128.1 GCA_017654125.1 Alistipes sp.
AGTGTTTACCTGCGCCGTGTCGCTTTTTGTCGGCACACTCTCTTGTGTCGCAGCGGCAGTTTCGGCCGACAATGTGATTTGAGTTTCTCCCTGCAATGTGTTTTGCGCAGCCACAGTTGCCACAGTCATAAATATAGCTATCGCACCTAAAAGGAGTTGTGTTGTCTTCATTTCGGAAACGTTTTTATTTCTACAAATATAAAAAATATTTCTCGTACCTCCAAACACAAAATGCGACTACTCCGAGGGTGGGTAGTCGCATTTGGTTTGATAGGTGTGTTAGTACTCTGCGTTGCATGGTTCGATCGAATGACGAACCTGATGCCTAGTCGCTACGGCTTTTAGTGCGCGTGCGAGTGGCCGGCGTGCGAATGGTTATGGCCGACGTGCGAGTGAGTAGCATGCTGCTTGTGGTGCTCGAACTCCTGCTCGTTGAGTGCCTTGAAAACCTTAACCTTAATACTCTCGAATGCCTTGGTAAGCTGCTCTACCGAGTTCTTCGATGCATCGTAGGTCACCGTAACGCTCTGCGTTGCAACATCGACTTTTAGATTCTTGATTCCGCGCTCGTACGGAATAGTGTTGGTAATCTTCTTCGCGCAACCTTCGCAATCAATATCCGTAACGAAAACGGTCGTTACAATCTGCTTCTCCTGCTTTGGAGCTGCCGTCGAAACTGCTACTGCCATAATCGTAGCAACAGCCATCAAAATAATCTTCTTCATAGTTCTTATCTGTTTTCTTGTTGTTTATAACGCGGTAAATTAGTTTAATATAAGTTAAATCGAACGCCGTCGCTTTGCGAGTAAGTCCCCCTCACAGGAGGGGGATTTAGGGGGAGGGTAACACACAAAGGAGTATATCGGTGTCTTCCCACTACCTTGTTTATTGTTTTAGCGTCGTCTTAACCGCTCTGTTTAATATAAGTTAAATCGCACACCGATATACACTTTGCGGCCCATCAGCGGTCCCCATACGCACGACGAGTTGAACGATGTGGCGTACGGATGCTCGGCATCGATAATCGGCATCATGTCTGGACGATCGTGTTTCTTCGCCCACTTTGCCTGTGTAAAGCCCGCGATATTCTCGCAGCCGAGATATATCTCCCAACGCTTGATGCGACGGCTTACCTGCGCGAAGAACATCGGGTAAATTGGCGACTTTTTACGTGCCGCCAAATCGCCATTCTGCGTCGGTAACCAACTGCTGCCGTTGAGCTGTGCCGTAACGTCGAACACCCATTTACGCATATTTGTTGCATATTGCAGGTTGATGAGCGTCTTGAAGTTGCCCACGAGTGGACGGGCTACGGTCTGTTGTTCGCCATTGGCGCGCGTAATGGTGTAGCGGCTGTCCGTCCAACGGAATGTCGCGAAGATATCGAATCGCTCGATAGGAGTCCATGTCAAATCAAACTGATAGGTATTGGTGAACGACTTGCCGTTGGTTGCGTAGATATAGATGTTTTGCGCGTCGCGCTCCTGATCGACAATCACGCTATGGAAGAGTTGTGTGCGGAAATAGTCGATGCTGATGGTCATATCGCGATACTTGATGGTCGATATGGTCTGTGCGAGCGAACCTCCGGCCGTAACAGCCTTCTCCATACGGTTGAAATCACGTCCCATTCCATCCTCGAAAATGATGCGACGCCCCGTTGCGAGGATGCCGATGTTGTCGGTTACGATGTCCGTAGGGCGGTGGCCCATACCTGCCGAGGCGCGAATGATGGTCGTCGGTGTTATGTTCCATTTGATGTGACCGCGTGGTGTTAGTAGATGACGGCGGAAGTAGAAGTTGTAGTCGTAGCGTATGCCTGCGACAACCGAGAGTTTTTCCTTGATGTTGTACGTATATTCGGCATATGCGCCCACCTCGCTCTCGTTGCGGTTGAAGTTGCGCGTGATGAGCGATGCGTCGCTATCCGTCCACGCGTCGCTACGCCCCCAAGTGTAGTCAGAGAGCAACTCCGTTACGAAGCGCGATGAGCCGGCGATGCCCACGATGAGTGACGAACGCGGCGTGAAGTAGTGCGAATACATGATGTTGGCATTTGCCATGTGCTGACGGCCGTCGTAATGTTTGTCGGCTCCGAAATAGGCGCTCTCGTCGAAGAAGTCGTAGTCAACAATAAAGGCGATGTTCGAACGCAATTCGCTACTCTCCTCCGCATCGAATACGGCAGCACCCACCGGACGGCCGAATTTGAAGTATGCGTTGGCCGATTCGTTCAAAATCGACGAGCCGTAAAAGTTTTCACCTCTCCATTGGTCGCGCCACACGCTGTCGTATGTGTGCACGGTGTTGTTGAATCGGTGGCCGTCGAAACTCATGCGAAAATCCCTCATGCCACTTACGCGATAGTCGTTCACGTACTTTGCACCCCAGCGCACCTGCTCGCCACTTTTGCCCTGGTAGAGCCAACGGTTTGCGACGTTGAACTGCTGGGTCATTGGCAAATCGTAGAATCCATCGCCGTTGTGGTCGTAACCCTTGGTGTCCAACGAGGCGTGGGCGAGAATTACAGTCGAGAGACGCTTGTCTTTGGTTACGGGCAATGCCGTCGAGAGGTTTATTTCGGGTTTGAGCTCGTTGTCGAAGTAGAGGTTAAGGAACAGACGCTCTTCGTCGGTCGGCTTGCGGTGTTCGAGGTTAATCTGTCCGGTAATTGCCTCGTGGCCCGATGTGACGGAGGTGATGCCCTTTGATACCTGAATAGAATTGAGCCACATACCGGGCGTATAACCCAATCCGTAAGGTGCGCCAATACCGCGCATAATAGTGCGATTTTCGTCGAGAATCTGTGTGTATGTGCCCGCTAATCCCAGCATCTTGATTTGTCGAGCACCGGAGATAGCGTCGCTATAACCAACCGTCACCGATGCCGAGTTCTCGAAACTCTCGGCGAGGTTGCAACACGCCATTTTGCATAGTCCGGCGAACGATATTGTTTCGTTTTTGAGCAGACCCTCCTGACGGATGAAGTTGCCCGATGCACGCTCCACAACGACGCTCTCCATCTCGACACCTTGTGTGAGGCGCAACTCAATGACCGATACACCGTTATCCACTCGCACGGTGTCGTTTGTGTAGCCGAGGAACGAGCCGACCAAATGGTCGTAGCCCTTCACGCGGTGCAGTGTAAAATGGCCTTCGATGTCGGCCGCTTCGCCGACGTTCGTGTCGGCCCAATAGACGGATGCTCCCGGCATGGGTTTGCCTTCGCTATCGACAACGCGGCCGCTTATGTTTTGTGCATAAGAGGTGGCTCCTGCCGTAAACAGAAGGATGGCGACGAGAGCCGATTTGATGATATTTCTCATAGTTTGGTTTTTCCGAAATGTTAGACATAAAACTTGTGGGTGTGTACCTCCTTTTGTCGTCGTATTAGGGTACACTTCCTGCGAGGATTATGCCTTAACGGGAGGGGCGCGAAGAGCTGCCAGAGCGGATAACGGTTGCTCGGGCAGTGGTATTTTCAGCTGAAAATATGCGTTCTCTCCATTGCTCGGAAGAGATGTGTCAAACGGTGATAGCATCTCGGCCAAAGCGTTGCAAACAAGAGGCTTGACAAGTGCGTCCGCAATGCGGGTTTTGTCATATAAATCTATCTCTGTTGTGTGCTTGTGAGCGCAATTGCACCCGTTTTGAGCGTGAATGCCGCTTGCGGTCGAGTGGTGATGGTGGCAGCATGATGCGTTGACGTGTGCCGAGTGGTGGTGTGAGCGAAAGTGTTCGCTCTGTGGGCAGTGACAGAGGATGATGGTTGCGGCATAGCCGAGCACCGACGTCGCATAGACGGCGAGCAATAGTGAAGCTATGATTCGTCGCAGATTCATTTTCTGTCCCGTTTTTTTGTGCTTATACGAGGTTGCACTCGCGGAGTTTCTCGACCCAGGCCTCGGCATCGCGCGTGGCAATATCCTCCGCGACGTCGAAGTTTTCGAGTAGAATGTCGCGTACGGTTTCCACCGTAAAATCTACGCCCTGCAACTTCTCCCACAGTAGTAGTGATGTATTGTTAAGTGCAATGACACGCGTCATATCCGCACCGAGTTTACCTTGCATGATAACGACGCTTTCGCCTGCGATGTTGCGTACTTTGTATCCCTCTTTGAATTTCATCGTCTTTAATATTCTAAATATTAATTCGTGGCAAAGATAGCGAATTTTTATGAAAAAACGCTCTTTTGGAGGCGATTTACCGACGAAAAAGCAGATTGTTGAAAACTATTTTCGGGAAAAGTTCGTCGAAATGCCAAAAAAATGTATTTTTGCAAAGATTGTTTAATTTGGAATAATAGCGAAATTTCAGGGCGATTTGGCAAGTGCAGCAAATGTGAAATCCCTCGAAAGACGAAAACCTTGATTTACTAACTTTTTTAGAACAAAATCGTATGTTGTCATTATTGTTTTACATCTACATAGTTGTAGAGTTGACATTTTTCTTCATTTTGTCGGTTGTGGCCCTCGTGGTTTGCTTTCCGTTCGATAAGCCGCGCAGAGTCGTACACTCGATTTCGCGAGCAATCTGTATGTGCTTCTGGTTGGTGCCTCCGACTTGGCGTCGTACGATTCTCGGTCGCGAGAAGATAGATTCTAAAACCTCATACGTAATTGTTATAAACCACAACTCGATGGCGGATATCATTGCGCTCTACTTCCTGCCACTCAACTTCCGTTGGGTGAGCAAGCGCGAGGTGTTCCGTATGCCGTACATAGGTCCGCTGCTTACGATTCATGGCGATATTGCTATCGATCGTGGTCGTGGTGCGGAGGCGATGCGTAAGGTTGTTGAGGATGGTAAATTGTGGGTTTCGCGCGGTGCTTCGATTGCAATGTTCCCGGAGGGTACGCGTTCGAAGACGGGCGAGATTCAGCGTTTCAAGATGGGTGCTTTCGCTCTGGCAAAAGAGGCGGGCGTTGCCATCCTGCCGGTGGTATTGGATGGTACGCGTGACGTGGTGAAGAAAAACTATCTCTTTAATTGGCGCAACCACCTGAAAATTTCGGTGCTTGACCCAATTCCTGCCGAAGAGGTTGCCACGGCGGATATGTCGGTACTCATGACGCGAGTACATGACGATATGGTGGCGGAGTTAGCGCGTCTGCGAAGCATGAAATAGTGGGATGTGGTGGCGCAAGTGTGGTGTACCGACCGCCTGCGAAACAAAACGAGTAAATAAAGATACAAAAAAATAGATGGCAGATTTATTACAGAACAACAAATACGACGATGATTCGATAATCACGCTCTCGCCACGCGAACATGTTCGTTTGCGTCCTGGTATGTATATCGGCAAGTTGGGCGACGGTACGATGTCCGATGACGGTATCTATGTGCTTATCAAAGAGGTTACCGACAACTCGCTCGACGAGTTTATGAACGGTTACGGTTCGCGTGTGGAGATTACTGTCGAGGATAATGTGGTTTCGGTTCGTGACTATGGTCGTGGAATTCCGTTGAAATCGCTTGCTGCGGCCGTCAGTGTGATGAATACCGGTAGCAATTACGAGGAGGATGGCAAAAAGACCGTTGGGCTGAATGGTGTCGGTGTGAAGGCGGTAAACTTCCTTTCGAGCGAGTTTACGGCACGCTCGGTGCGTGATGGCGAGGCGCGTACGGTGACCTTCTCGCAGGGCTTGGAGCAGACCGACCGTTGGGAAAGCGACGTGCACGAGAAGAATGGTACGTTTATTTCGTTCCGAGTCGATGAGTCCGTATTCGGCAAGTACTCGTATAACTTGGAGTACATCGAGCAGATGGTGCGTAACTATACCTACCTGAACAAGGGGCTTACGATTACGCTCAATGGCGAGAGTTATAACTCGAAAAATGGTCTGCTCGACCTGCTCAACGATAACATGGACGAAGAGCCGCTCTATGCTCCAATCCACCTGGCTGGTGAGGATATCGAAATAGTGATTACGCATGGTAATCGCTATGGCGAGGGCTATTACTCGTTCGTGAACGGTCAATATACGCCGCAGGGAGGTACGCATCAAGCAGCATTCCGCGAAGCGATTGTCAAGACGCTCAAAGAGTTCTACCATAAGGATTACGATCCGTCGGATATTCGCGGTTCGATTATAGCCGCCATATCGTTGAAGATTTCCAAACCGCTCTTCGAATCGCAGACCAAAATCAAACTCGGCTCGAAGGATATGTGGAAGGATGGCCCGTCGATTCGTCAGTTTGTGGGCGATTTTCTCTCTACCGAATTGGATAACTATCTGCATAAGCATCTCGATGTGGCGCAGGCCATCCAACGCAAGATTGTCGATAACGAGAAGGAGAGAAAGGCGATTTCGGGAGTGCAGAAGAAGGCTCGTGAAACGGCGAAGAAGTTGATGCTCAATAATAAAAATCTGCGCGACTGTAAGATTCATTATACCGATAAGCATGAGTTGGCCGAGCAGACAATGATTTTTATTACGGAGGGTAACTCCGCGTCGGGTTCGATTACAAAGAGTCGTAATCCGCAGACGCAGGCAGTCTTTTCGTTGCGCGGTAAGCCGCTCAACTCGTTCGGAATGAAAAAGACGATCGTTTATAAGAACGACGAGTTTAACTTCCTGCAAAACGCGCTCAATATCGACGATGATATGGACAATCTGCGCTATGCAAAGGTGATTATCGCAACCGATGCCGATGTCGATGGTATGCATATCCGTCTGTTGTTGCTGACGTACTTCCTGCAATTCTATCCCGACTTGATTCGTCGCGGTAACCTATTTATCTTGCAGACGCCTTTGTTCCGCGTTCGTAACAAGAAAGAGACGCATTACTGCTATTCGGAGGATGAGCGCGTGCGTGCTATTGCGCGTTGTGGTGCGAGTGCCGAGATTACGCGATTCAAAGGTTTGGGTGAGATTTCGCCGGACGAGTTTGCGGAGTTTATCGGCGATAAGATGCGTCTGGATAAGGTACGACTGACCAAAGACGACCCG
>JAFNYX010000022.1 GCA_017654125.1 Alistipes sp.
AAAATAAAAAAGGTCGTTCGAATTTCGAACGACCTTTGATGTTGGAACGAACAATACTACTTGTTCTTCTTATCGTAGCGTTTTGCGTAACGGCTCATAAACTTATCCACACGACCTGCGGTATCAACCAACTTCATCTTACCAGTGTAGAACGGGTGCGATGTGTTGGAGATCTCCATCTTATACACGGGATAGGTTTCGCCGTTCACCTCGATGGTCTCCTTTGTCGAAACGGCGGACCTGCACAAAAACACGTGGTCGTTCGACATATCCTTGAACGCCACCAAACGATAATTTTCCGGATGAATTCCCTTTTTCATCTTTTTCGTTTTTTTGTTTGTTAATAGCTATTAATGCACAAAGTGCGGTGCAAAGATAGTAAAAATTTCTCTCGTGCAAACATTTTCCGTGAAATTTCGTCTCGTATAGCCACTATTTCATAAATATAGTATCGTTTTATGGTGTCGAAACGAGTGCGTAGTGCGTACTCTCGAATAAATTTGCTAATTTTGCATAAATCTGCTAATTTTGCACAAAATAATACACTTAAACAAGATGAAACGATTCGAAACAACTCTCTTTGTATTGATGTTTGCGCTGATGGGAACACTCTCCGCATCGGCTGAAAGGCTAATTAAAGGTGCAAATCCATATTTCACAGTCGAGCAGATGCCCGATATGACAAAATGGTTGCCTGCGCCACCGTCGTTCGACTCGGAGCAATTCTCTTACGATAAGGCGCAATATGCGTGGGGTAAGAGCCGTCGCGAGGATAAGGCGCGTGCAGCAATGGCAATCAGCCATGCGAGCATCGACCCTGTGGTGATTTGCAGCCATTTCAGCGAGGCGTTTGGTGTGGATATTACGCCGGAGAATACGCCACAAATCTATCGACTCATAATCGACGGCATGGAGACCGCGAACAATATCACCGTCAAGCCGAAGAGACAGTACCAACGTACGCGTCCGTTCACCTACTACAACGAATCGACGCTTGTGCCAGACAAAGAGGATGTTCTGCGTAACAATGGCTCCTATCCGTCGGGTCACACCGTAATCGGCACGACGGCTGCTCTGCTTCTTTCGGAGGTGAATCCTGCGGCAGCAAACGAGTTGGTGAAGATTGGCTACGAGTGTGGTCAGAGTCGCGTTATTACCGGTTACCATTGGCAGAGCGATGTCGATGCGTCGCGTTTTGCAACGTCGGTTGCGCTCGCAAAGATGCACACCTCGAAGCGTTTTATCAAGCAACTCGCTCGTGCTAAAAAGGAGTTTGCTCGCAAGAGCCGATAAGGTTGCTGATGGCGCAAAATTGGGTGACGGTCAAAACTTTTTATGAAAATGTCGCTCATTTAGAAATTTTTACTACCTTTGCACCGCGTATCAACCTCTTGTAATGGGCGGGTGTCCGCAAGTCGGGTGGGGCGAGCAAAGGCAGTGCATAGGAATCTAATGCCGGGATGGTGTAATAGGTAGCCTGGCTACACGTGCGGCGGTAGAGATTTATGACGAACACCTTTGGGCGACAGCTTCGACGGGATTACGTGGTAAGTGCCGCGTATGGTAGGACTAACGCAGCGACAAAGTTGAGCGATTAACCAAAAAACATGTTGCAACAATGAACAAAGATTCGTTGATTAGACTCGTGAACGAGCAGATGTGGACTAAGACTGATGCCGACATCCCATCGTTCAAGGCAGGTGACACCATCACCGTTACCTACCGTATCATTGAGGGAAGCAAGGAGCGTTTGCAGAGCTTCCGTGGTGTAGTGATCCAGATTAAGGGTCAGGGTAAGACCAAGATGTTCACCATCCGTAAGATTTCGAACGGTGTGGGCGTTGAGCGTATCTTCCCACTTTACTCGCCACATCTCGACAAGATCGAGGTAAACAAGCGTGGTGTCGTACGTCGTGCACGTATCTACTACTTCCGCGAGTTGACCGGTAAGAAGGCGCGTATCAAGGAGCGCCGTATGCCTGTAGCGAAGACCGAGGCATAGCCCTTGGCGCAGCAGCGCAGAGTGAGAGTGTTGAATTCCGTGTTGGGTTTGACACTCTTTTTTTGTATGATGTACTGAAAAATTAGTATATTTGCAGATACAAAACGCAAATGTAATTGTCAAAACAAAAACAATGAATAGATATGGAATTTGAAGGAACAGTATTTAGAATTATGCCCGCAACGAGCGGTACGTCGGCTCGTGGTGAGTGGCAGCGTCAGGAGGTGATTTTCGATATGCAGACCCAATCGCAGTATCCGCGTAAGATATGTGTGACGTTCTTCAACAAGCCGGATGAGGTAGCTCGTCTGCGCGAGGGTGCAGCATATACGGTGTCGATAGATATCGAGTCGCGCGAGTATAACGGTCGTTGGTACACTGACGTTCGTGCTTGGCGCATCCAACCTAAGGAGGTAGCTGCCGCAGCACCGGCACCGGCCGATGTTCCACCAATGCCGACCTCGGAGCCGGCTTACGCTACGACTCCGGCAGCACAGGAGGTGGATGACCTTCCGTTCTAAACGATAAGGGAGTTATATAGCACCTAAAAGGGGTAGTCGTGCAAGACTTCCCCTTTTTGTTTGTTCAAAACCCGAATTGCCCCACTATGTGCTGGTGTACAATAATAGAAAACCCCCGAACTACGAAGAGTTCGAGGGTTTTGCTATTGGCTTGCGGCGCGTGACGCATCAAAACGCATGCACCGCACACACTTCATATCTTACATGATGCCACCACCGTTTGCAAGGTTTGCTGTGCCCGTAAAGAGCTTGCAAGGACCATTGCCAGGCATACCCAACAAGTTGGTGAAGTCAACAGTTACCGAATCCTCTGTGAGGTTCGAGTAAGGAATCTTGGTA
>JAFNYX010000004.1 GCA_017654125.1 Alistipes sp.
CGTGGAGTGCGTCATCGCCCTCGGATACTCGGATTTCGAGCCGAAACCGCTGCCGGAGTGGGATGCCGAGAGCTCGATTGTTTGGCACACGAAGCAGTAGGGTTGGTTAGGGTCTGTTAAGGTCAATTAAGGTCGCGCAACCTGCGGTTGCTTTAAGGTCGAGTAGAGTCTATAAAATAAAAAAATCCCCTGAGTTACCTCAGGGGAAAAGTTTGCAGATTCCGTCACAAAAAGTCCCCCTCACAGGAGGGGGATTTAGGGGGTGGGTAACATGTCGCTCGGCTTACGGAATACACGACTTACCCAAAAGCGAAAAGAAAACAAAATCCCCTGAGTTACCTCAGGGGAAAAGTTTGCAGATTCCGTAAGCCGAGTTCTGTTTTAGTTCATCATTTATCTAGGACGACAGTCTCCTGCCGCCTCAAGCGGTTTACCCCTCGACATTGGGCGAGCAACCCTTAATTGCCGATATACATAACCTTGCAACCCGTGAGACGTACTGCCGAGAGACATTGCTGCCCTCGCGGTGGGCTCTTACCCCACCTTTTCACCCTTACCTCGCACGCGAGGCGGTTATTTTCTGTTACGCTACTATACCCTCTCGAACATCAAGCCGTTAACTTGCACGGTGCTCTGTGTTGCTCGGACTTTCCTCTCCCCGTATTGGGCAGCGATGAACCGAATTTGCGAGGCAAAGATACAAATTTTTTCTTTTTCGGCACACATGCTCCTTTTGCGAAAAGTTTATGCCGCGCGAAAGGAGTACATGCCTACTGCTTCGTGTGCCAAACAATCGAGCTCTCGGCATCCCACTCCGGCAGCGGTTTCGGCTCGAAATCCGAGTATCCGAGGGCGATGACGCACTCCACGTTCCACTCTGCCGGCACACCTACGACTTCGCGCACGAAATCCTCGGCTTGTGCACCGTTAGGCTCATCTTTCAGGCGCGGACGACCGCCGACGTGTACCCAGCACGACGAGAGTCCGGCATCGACGGCTGCGAGTTGGAGTATAGTCGCCGAGATGGAGCAGTTTTCGCGCCAGAGGTCGGTCGTTGTGGTATCACCGGCCACGACGATGGCTGCCGGAGCGTCGGCCATAAACGACGAGCCGTAGTCGCGCATCTCGGCCAGACGGGCGATGGTTTCGCGATCATCGACAATTATAAATCGCGTGGTATGCTGGTTGCGCGACGATGGGGCTGTGAGTGCCGAGCGAACGATGTCGAGCAACACCTCGCGCGAGACTTCTGTCGGCGAGAAACGTCGTACGCTGCGACGCTTTTCGAGAATAGTTTTGAGTTCCATATCTTTTTGTTTTTGGAATGATTATACACTCTTGTAATGCAAAAATAGTGAAAAACCACGAAGAAACACCCTCTGATAACGAAAATATAAGCGTTTTTTGCGGAAAATGGGAACAATTCTCAACGAAATGTATTAACTTTACACCAAATATCTTGTAAAAATGGCTGAGAATATTAAAAAGCAGATAACCATTGCGTTGATTTACGATTTCGACGGTACGCTCGCTGCCGGCAATATGCAGGAGTACAACTTTATTCCGGCGGTTGGCAAGTCGAATTTGGAGTTTTGGAGCGAGGCAAACCGCCTGGCTGAGGAGCAGGATGCCGACCAAATTCTGACCTATATGGCGATGATGCTGCGTGCGGCACAGGCGAAGGGTGTGTCGTTGCGTCGCGAGGCGTTTCAGGAGTCGGGCCGCAATATCCCGTTCTATCCGGGTGTCGAGCAGTGGTTCGACCGTATCAATGCGTACGGAGCCGAGCGCGGTGTGCGTATTCTGCACTACATCAACTCGTCGGGTTTGAAGGAGATTATCGAGGGTACGGCGATTGCCGACCGCTTCAATAAAATCTACGCCTGCTCGTTCCTCTACAACGTCGATGGCATTGCCTATTGGCCGGCTGTGGCGGTAAACTACACCAACAAGACGCAGTTCATCTTCAAAATCAACAAGGGTGTCGAGTCGGTCTATGATACCAAGCAGGTGAACCAATATATGGAGGAGCGTTCGCGTCCGGTGCCATTCTCGCGTATGATTTACGTCGGCGATGGCACGACCGACATCCCGTGTATGCGTTTGGTGAAAAACTTCGGTGGCCACTCGGTGGCGGTTTATAACCCGACAGACAAGCAGAAGCGGAAGGAGATGAATACACTCATCCGCGACAACCGCGTCAATCACGTCTGCCCTGCCGACTATACCGATGGTTCCGAGATAGATACCGTAGTGAAGGCGATTATTGATAAATGTGTTGCGGATTATAAGGTGGAGCAGATGGAGATAGCAAAGTAAAAATTGATTTTGTTAAATCGGTTTTATGCGGTGTTTACTTCCTTCCTTGTTTCCGCGCCGAAGGTCACATACACAAAGTATGCTCCCTCCGGCACGAAACCAAGAGCGTTGTAAACCCTCGCCTAAAATCAATTTAAGGGAATGGCGAGCGTTGTAAATTCCACCTCAAAATGCAATTTTTGGGGGGTGGCGAGCAAAGAGATTAAGGGCGTTAGGAATATAAACCCCTAACAACCCTAAACCCCTGAAAACCCATAAAAAACTACAAACCTATGAAAACAGTAAGACGATTAATGACCCTTGCGCTGGCGATAGCGGTTGTGGGGGTTGGCTCGGCACAGGTGGTCGAGAGGCGTATCGAGAAGTACGAGGATAGTAAGGTTATAAAGACCTTCACGCAGCGGGAGGGCGAGCAGGTTCTCTTGAAGGAGATTGTTC
>JAFNYX010000023.1 GCA_017654125.1 Alistipes sp.
CGATAACTGCACCGATAAAGTCCTTATCGATGAGAATCTGCTCGATACGCGGAACAAACGGCTTATAATCCTCGCGTGGCTCGGCGATAGTCTCGGTAATCTTATCGAGGATGTGGAGACGACCTACACGTGCCTGCTCCAATGCCTTTGCCAATACCTCATACGAAAGGCCATCAACCTTGATATCCATCTGCGTTGCGGTGATACCGTCACGCGTACCGGTTACCTTGAAGTCCATATCGCCCAAGTGGTCCTCGTCGCCCAAGATGTCCGACAACACAGCCCAACGACCCGTTGCGCTATCCGAAATCAGACCCATTGCGATACCCGAAACCGGCTTACGCAATTTCACACCGGCATCCATCAACGCCATACAGCCCGCACATACGGTAGCCATCGACGACGAACCGTTCGATTCGAGGATATCCGACACAACGCGTACCGCATAAGGGTTCTCCTCACCCAGCGGCACCATCGGTTTCAACGCACGCCATGCCAAGTGACCGTGACCAATCTCACGACGGCTAACACCGCGCGAAGCCTTTGCCTCACCGGTCGAGAACGGAGGGAAGTTGTAGTGGAGCGTAAACTGCTCGGTACCCTGAATAAGCACCTCGTCATACATCTTCTCGTCGAGCTTCGTACCGAGTGTAACGGTCGAGAGCGACTGCGTTTCACCACGCGTAAAGATTGCCGAACCGTGAGCGCAAGGCAAGTAGTTAATCTCGCACCAGATAGGGCGAATCTCGTCCGTACGGCGACCGTCCAAACGCTTACCCTCGTCGAGAATCATATTACGCATAGCCTTCTTCTGTACGTCATCGTGGAAATACTTGTGGATAAGCGGAGCCTTCTCCTCCAACTCCTCCTCGGTGTAGCGTGCAGCGAACTCTGCCTCCAACGCATCGAATGCCTCGCTACGCTCGTGCTTCATCGTACCGCTGGTAGCAATAGCATATGCCTTATCGTACAACTCCGCGATAATGGTCTGACGCAACTCCTCGTCGTTGGTCTCGTGGCAGTACTCACGCTTAACGTCCTTACCAAGCTCCTTCATGAGCTCAATCTGTACGGCGCAGTGCTCCTTGATTGCCTCGTGAGCATACTTGATAGCGCCGAGCATAACCTCCTCCGACACCTCTTTCATCTCACCCTCGACCATCAGGATATTGTCAATCGTACCACCGACCATAATATCCAAATCAACATCCTGCATCTGCGAGAATGTCGGGTTGATGCAGTACTCACCATTGATACGAGCCACGCGCACCTCCGAAATCGGGCCGCCGAACGGAATATCCGAAACAGCGAGAGCCGCCGAAGCAGCCAAACCTGCCAACGCGTCTGCCTGAATATCCTTGTCTGCCGAAATAAGGTTTACCGTTACATAAACCTCTGCGTGGTAGTCCGACGGGAAGAGCGGACGCAACGCACGGTCGATAAGACGTGCTACGAGCACCTCGTTATCGCTCGCCTTGCCCTCGCGCTTCATGAAACCGCCCGGGATACGACCTGCGGCAGCAAACTTCTCCATATACTCCACCTGCAACGGCATGAAGTCGGTACCCTCCTTGGCATCCTTCGCCGCTACAACGGTTGCGAGCAACATTGTGTCGCCCTGTTTTACAACGACCGAACCGTCTGCCTGCTTTGCCAACTTACCGGTTTCGATCATAATCTCACGTCCACCCTCCAACGGAATGAACTTCTGTACAGCATTGTACAACTTCTTTTCTTCCATAATCTTATATTCGTCCAAATAAATAAATTGTCATCATAAAAAAGATGAAGGTAGCACGATTGTTACCTTCATCTTTAACCTCGTCGAATTACTTACGAAGGTTGAGGGCTTTTACGATTGCGCGGTAGCGCTCGATGTCAACCTCCTTCAAGTACTCCAACAACTGGCGACGCTTACCTACCAAGCGAAGCAATGAACGCTGGGTACCGAAGTCGTGCTTGTTGCTTTTGAGGTGCTCTGTAAGGTGGCTGATACGGTACGAGAACAAAGCGATCTGGCTCTCTGGCGAACCGGTATCCTTGTTAGACTTGCCGTACTGACCGAAAATTTCCTCTTTTTTCTCTGCTGTTAAATAAGCCATAGTAAAAAATAAGTTTAAGAAATTTGTAATTAAATGTTTACACTTCATCCGCATCCCCCTTACCGTGGATCGCGTTAAAGCGCGACAAAGGTACAAATTATATCTCGAACAAACAAACTCCCGACCGACTTTTTCGCATCATTATCACATTTTTACACCATTTTTCACCCTGTCTCGCCACAAGCCGCTACGTAAATTCGTTTTTTCGCGAAAAAATCGTAAATTTGTCGTGTTGATTAATCCAATTTGAGAGTTATGCGATTTGGTTTTATTATAGCCGTTGCGGTGGCACTCGCCACCGGATGCACATCGCCAAAGACCTTCAAGACCATTGACGGAGCGATGCTTGGCACAACTTTTCATATTGTGGCACAAACCGATGCCGCGACAACGGAGATTTACGACGAGGTGATGCGTATCGATGCAGAGGCGAAGGCCTCGATGTCCATCTTCGACGAACGCTCGCTCATATCACGCATCAATGCCGGCCAAACAGACACTCTCGACATTCACCTGTTGCGAAATATCGCTGTGGCTGCTCGCGTACACCGCATGAGTGGTGGCGCGTACGATATCACCGTCAAACCGCTGACCGATGCCTATGGTTTTGCAGCCAAGCACAAGACACAGACGCCAAACATCGACTCACTTGTCGAAATAGTCGGTTTCGATAAGATGCGTGTCGTAGGTAATCGTCTCATAAAGAGCGACCCGCGCGTGCAACTCGACCTCAACTCGCTTGCAAAGGGTTATACGGTCGATTTGGTAGCGGATATGCTCGAACGTCGCGGCATCGCCAACTACATCGTGGAGATTGGTGGTGAGATTCGCGCACGAGGCATAAACGCTAAATCCACAGCGTGGAGGGTCGGCATCGACACTCCGTTCGAGGGCAACGACACTCCGGGCGCGCATCGCCAGCACGTTGTTCATCTCGACCGACGTGCCCTCGCGACATCGGGCAACTATCGTCGCTACTACATAAACGAGCGTGGCGAAAAAATTGTACATACGATAAATCCGAAGACGGGTCGCACCGTCGCTTCGCGTCTGCTCTCGGCTACGGTCGTGGCCAATCGTTGCGTCGAGGCCGATGCACTTGCGACAATGTTTATGGCAATGGGCGCCGAGCAGGCAATTGCACTTGCCGACAAGATGCGCGATAGCGTGCAGGTATATTTCATTTTGGACAACGAAACAGCGATGGGCGAATACGAAATTTTCTCGACACTTAAAAACGAGTAACACGCTATGAAAAAGGCTCTTATACTCTATAACCCAAAGGCGGGAGGAGGTCATGTCGAGCGTCGTTTGGATGCCATCGCGGGGATTTTTCGCGAGGGAGAATACGATGTTTTGATTCGGCGCATTGCGTTCGACGCAAACCCCTTTGACGAGGCAGAGACACACACGGTCGATTTGGTTGTCGTATGCGGTGGCGATGGCACGGTAAACTACGTTCTCAACGCGATGAAGGCGCACGCACTCGACCTCACGCTCGGCATCATTCCGGCCGGTACGGCAAACGACTTTGCCGGATCAATCGGTATGCGCAAGGGGTTACTCAAAGCGGCTCGACAGATTGTCGCAGGGCGTGCCGAGCGATTGGATTGCGCGCGCGTTAATGGATTGTACTTCATAAACATCTTCTCGTTCGGACTCTTCACCACCACATCACAACACACTCCCGACGCACTGAAACACCACATCGGCAAAGCGGCATACATCATCGAGGGCTCGAAGGAGTTGTACCACTCGGAGTACATTCCGCTGCACATCTCGCACGATGGCGGTGAGGAGCATACCGAGGCGTTGATTGTATTGGTCTTCAATGGCGAAACAGCAGGTCAATTCCGTTTGGCTCGTGAGGCATCCGTGCGCGACGGACTGCTTGACGTACTCATTATGAGCCGATGCAATATACTCAATTCGGCACGTGCAATGTTGATGTTCCTACTCAATGGCAAACCGAATGCCGCCATCAAACATATCCGCACATCACATATCGAGATGCGCTCGCCGCTCAACCCTCCAACCGATATGGACGGACAGCGGAGTGCCGAATTTCCGCTATCGATTGAGTGCATTGCAGGTGGGGTATCTGTTGTATGTCCGTACAACAATGAGGAAGAAGACGAATAAGAGTAGTACAAAAATATTTTTGTACTACTCTTCTCTTATTATCGGCACCAACCTTTTTACCTGAATAACAACTCATGCAGACGCATCATCACACGGTCTGCCCAACGTAGTGCACTACGCACCATTGACGAATATCGCGTGCCCGAACGACGCCATTTGCCCAGCAAATCAAGACGCAAAACTCCATTCACCGAACAACGCAACGGAGCCAATCCGCAACGCTTCGCAAGAGCCGACAGCCGCACATCGACCGCCTCGAAATCGGACGCAACAAACTGAGCATCGGACATATCCAACAGATATTTTCTATATACGGTCGCCATACGTCGCACAAGCACACCCTGCAAAAACTCTCGGCGTGCAGCGGAACTCACAGCCTCCGCACGCTCGGCATAATACTCCGCCATCGCTGACACAACACGCTCCAACTGACCGATACTACGCAACTGCACAGCCGCGTCCATCGTCTGCCCCTCGCGCGCGAGATTATATATATATAGCGGCGTATCCATGAAGCCAAATCGCTCGGCATGAAACATCGGATAGAACGCCCACTCCTGGTCGGTATATGAAATACCCTCGCTTTGGCGATACCCCATCGCGCGCAACAACTCGGTACGATACGCAAGCGAGTGCATAGCAAAAAAGTGTATCGCACCATCGGCAAACACACGCTCGGCATCATATACATCGCCACAAGCATAGAGGTCGCGCGAATAGAGGTTATACCCCACACGTCGCTCCCCGCGTGCATCGCACTCGACATACGGCATCACCACCACATCAACCCCCGACATCGCCTCCAAGCCCTCAATAACGTCTGCCACAAGCGCGACATCGAACCTATCGTCTGCATCCAACACCTTGACATACTCGCCCTGCAACGTCGGCAGTGCGGCGTTGATTGTCGAGCCATAATTGCCATTCGCTTTATCGACTACGCGCACCGATTGAGGATAACGCTCGGCATACCTCTCCGCAACAGCCAACGAGCCGTCGCGGCTACCATCATTCACCACGACAACATCCAGGCGGTCGAGAGCCGACGAACCGACAAGCGAGTCGAGAGCCATCGGCAGCAACGACTCCATATTATAGGTTGGTATTATAACCGAGAGTATTTTTTTCATCTTACATTCTATTTTTCGGTTGCCGCCTCCGCACTCACATCGAACGATAGACGATACGGCGCGTGGTTAATCTGCTCGTGCTCTGGTAGCACCGGTCGCAAATTAGGATAGTGGTGACGCAGATAGGTCTCCACATCGCGTGGCACACGCACCACGAGTGGGCCAAACGGCATATCGACCGCCTGCTCGATACACTCGCGGCGAATTTGGTCGCGCGGCATTCGTACAATATTGACATACTCAGTCTCACACGCATTGTACGCCCCCAATACCCTATTCATCTTGCGATATATCGCCTCTCGCGACATCAGCATACACACTATGCGAATAGCCGCACACGAGAGCCACGACTTCCGTAGCGGCTCATCCAACCCACAACGTCCACAATGACTCCACAGCCACGTCTGCTTGCCCATAAAGCAGTTAATCCAAAACCGTGCACGAGCACGATGCAGTCGCTCCACACGTGGCGAGTCTGGGATGCGATCGTACGGAAATATATCGACAAATATTCCGTGATGAATATCCTCCTTGCGCCAAATCTCCTCGACAAAGAGCGTTCCGTTCATCTTCACCTTCGCAAAGTAGAAGGGCGTATTCGGCTCCGAGCCAAACCACTCCAAAAAGTACTTGTCGCCCAACTCCGCCGGCGCAACTTGCAGAAAACGCTCATAGTCGTCGCGCAACATTCCCACATCAATATCGTCATCCCACGGCACAATGCCCTGATTATAGAATGCGCCAATGGCCGAGCCACCCTGAATAAAGTATGGAATTGAGTGTTTTTCGCACACGCGCACAATCTCGCCAAGAATCTGGTAAAGATACTCGTGCAGACGTGCCAAATCTTGCGGATTATACTTCATAACTATTACTGTACCAACAAATTACAACCTCTTACATCAGCATCGCTCACTCGGCCCTCAATACGAAAACACCCATCCGCCCCAACGACGCCGACATCCTGTGTCGATAGGAATGAACACGAGTGTACGTTTGCCAAATCAACGATATCTATTGCACCTCGCCTACCAGCCGCAGGGCGAGCAAACGGGTCGTTCACATCGCGCGTCAGTACCCGCATCCACGGTGGTGCACAAAACACGCCATCGCCTGCCGAGTATGCCTGCGACAGCAACTCCGCCATGCCATACTCCGAGTGGATACGCTCCACTCCGAAGGCCTCACAAAGCAGACGATGCAACTCTGCCTTCGGCAACTCTGCCCGATAACCCTTCATTCCGCCCGTCTCCATCACCACCGTATCGCGCAACTGCGGTGCATACTGCTCAGCCACATCCAACAACGCATATGTCACCCCAAGCAGAATTTTCGGTTTCGGGTCGCGTTCCATCGCGCGCAACAACTCTTCGTAGTTGTTGAGAAAAAATCCACCACTACCCGCCATCCGTATCAATCTGTCAGCCATATAGACCAACGACGACCCTTTACGCGAAAGATAAGAAGGTAGCAAACCATAGATGCTCCACTTCGCCGGCTCGCCATAAAAAAGGCGAAAGCCCTCGGTAAACGAACGTTCGTAGAGAGTCAAATCGGCCACAGCATGGCGCGACGGAGTCATCCCAGTCGTTGCACTCGACGTAAATACCTCCTGTGGTGGCTCTACTCCGCAATATACCTCGTGCGTCTTGAAGAGTTCGACCGGCAGGAACGGTATATCCTCTACCCGCCGAACACTCTGCGGCTCGACACCCATCAAGCGCAGATACTCGGCATAGGGCGCACAATACTCCGCCTGATGGAGGAACACCTCCAACGCCACACGTTCAAACTCGTCGTGGCTCCCAATAGCAAATATTTCGTCAGCCGTAATCATACCTACACAAATGTACAAAAAAATCCCGAAGATGCACCCATCTTCGAGATTTTTCTTAAAAACAGCACCAATGCTTGACCAACACCCTGCAACAAAATCCTTGCACGCCTCACGGCTGATAGGAATATCGCAAGATGTGGCACACAGGCCGAAAATAGACTTAGCGAACTATCCGTTAATTCTTCTTCGACTTCGGAGCCAGAATCATATTCATCTTCTTACCCTCCAACGTCGGCATCAGTTCAACCTTCGCAATCTCTTCGAGGGCGGTAGCAAAGCGCAACAAAAGAATCTCGCCCTGCTCCTTAAAGACGATGCTTCGACCGCGGAAGAAGACATACGCCTTAACCTTTGCACCCTCCTTGATAAAGTTCTCGGCGTGACGCAACTTGAAGTTGAAGTCGTGGTCGTCGGTCTGCGGACCGAAACGAATCTCCTTGACAACCACCTTCGTCTGCTTTGCCTTAATCTCTTTCTGCTTTTTCTTCTGCTGATAGAGGAACTTCTGGTAGTCGACAATACGACATACCGGCGGCTCGGCGTTAGGCGAAATCTCGACCAAATCGAGCTCCATCTCATCCGCCAACGCGATTGCCTTTGCAATCGGAAGCACAAGGTTTGGCTCGACATTATCACCTACGACACGCACCGTAGGGGCGGTAATTTCGTTATTGATGCGGTTCGGATTCTCCTTTACGGGACGACGACCGCGATTCTGGTTCCCTGCCACACTCTGTGGGCGCGGGGTAAATGGTTTGAAACCTGCCATTCAGTTCTTTATTCGATTAATAATAGTGCTTTTTATTGAATCTTGTTTGCCTCAATCTCGCCGGCAACCAATCCACTCATATATGTGCAGTACTCGTCGAGTGTCATCGAGCCCTTATCACCCTCGCCCTGTGCACGAACCGATACGGTGCGCTCAGCGGCCTCCTTCTCACCAACGATGAGCAGATAAGGGATACGCTTCAACTCATTGTCACGAATCTTACGACCAATCTTCTCGTTACGGTCATCAATCTGTGCGCGGACATCGCGTGCATTCAGATAATCGACAACCTCCTGTGCATAGTCGTTGAACTTCTCCGAAATCGGAAGAACCACACACTGGTCTGGCGACAACCACAACGGGAATTTACCTGCCGTATGCTCCAACAACACCGCTACGAAACGCTCCATCGAACCAAACGGTGCGCGGTGAATCATAATCGGACGGTGGAGTTTATCGTCGGCACCCTTATACGTCAAATCGAAACGCTCCGGAAGATTGTAGTCCACCTGAATAGTTCCGAGCTGCCAGCTACGGCCCAACGCGTCCTTAACCATAAAGTCGAGTTTCGGACCATAGAACGCCGCTTCACCGGTCTCGACTACGGTATTGAGACCCTTCTCGGCGCACGCCTTAACGATGGCGCTCTCGGCCTTATCCCAATTCTCGTCCGAGCCAATATACTTCTCCTTGTTATCCGGGTCACGCAACGAAATTTGTGCCGTATATTTATCGAACTTCAATGTCTTGAAGATATAGAGCACGATGTCGATAACCTTCTCGAACTCCTCCAAGAGCTGATCAGGACGAACGAACAGGTGGGCATCGTCCTGTGTGAACGAACGCACACGCGTCAGACCATGCAACTCACCCGACTGCTCGTAACGGTACACCGTACCAAACTCCGCCAAACGAACCGGCAAATCCTTATACGAACGTGGCTTGCTGCGGTAAATCTCGCAGTGGTGTGGGCAGTTCATCGGTTTGAGCAGATACTCCTCGCCCTCGAATGGCGTATGAATTGGTTGGAACGAATCCTTGCCATACTTCGCATAGTGGCCCGACGTAACATAGAGGTCCTTGTTACCAATATGAGGAGTGATAACCTGCTGATAGCCGTGCTCCTTCTGAATCTTACGCAAGAAACGCTCCAAGCGGTCGCGCAACTCGGCACCCTTCGGCAACCACAACGGCAGACCCTGACCTACGCGCTGCGAGAAGGTGAAGAGCTCCAACTCCTTACCCAACTTGCGGTGATCGCGCTTCTTGGCCTCTTCGAGCATCTGCAAATACTCGTCAAGCATCGACTTCTTCGGGAACGAAACGCCGTAAATACGAGTCAGCATCTTATTTTTCTCGTCACCACGCCAGTATGCACCGGCAACCGACGTCAATTTAATCGCCTTAATATGTCCCGTGTGTGGGATATGCGGGCCACGGCACAAGTCGGTAAATGCGCCGTTGGTATAGAACGAAATCGTACCATCCTCCAATGCAGAGATAAGCTCGACCTTATATTGGTCGCCCTTCTCGGAAAAGGTCTTCAACGCCTCCTCCTTCGAAACCTCGGTACGAACGAGTGTCTCCTTATTACGCGAGAGTTCAACCATCTTCGCCTCAATTTTCGGCAGGTCGCTCTCCAAGATAGGTACCGGACAATCTACATCGTAGTAGAATCCCTGCTCGATAGCGGGACCGATACCGAATTTGATGCCCGGATAGAGAGCTTCGAGTGCCTCCGCGAGCAAGTGCGACGATGTATGCCAAAAGGCATGTTTACCCTCTGCATCGTCCCATTTGTAGAATTTAATCGAGCAATCCTGCTCGATGGCACGCGACAAATCTACTGTCACGTCATTTACCGAAGCAGCCAAGCAGTCCGCAGCTAAACGAGGGCTGATACTCTCGGCAACCTGATAAGCAGTTGTTCCCGCAGCATACTCTCTTACCGAGCCATCGGGAAAGGTTACTTTAACCATACTTTTGTTTTGTGTTTTTAGTTTATTGTTATTCGTCGATCGCCTTCACAGCTCCACAATCACGAGACGGATTACTGCTCAGTTGCGACCATTATTTTCTCTTCTTGTTTCTCTACGCCTTCGGCATTCACGACCCTTACAACACCTCCGTTACTCCTCCGGCATCTCAGGCAGTTTCAAATCCTTGACCGAAACATCCTTACCCTTCTCGCGCTCGAAGTGTTCCAGCGGATTGCGGCTCCAACGCTCGTAGGCCTCTCGGCGCCGCACGATGTCAATTGCCGCATATATTGCATTGCGCATCGACTGCTCATCGGCAACACCCTTGCCTGCGATATCGTAAGCCACACCGTGATCGGGCGACGTACGCACGATGTCCAGACCGGCCGTAAAATTCACACCATCGGGCGAGAGCGTCTTGAACGGCGTAAGACCCTGGTCGTGATACATTGCCAACACTGCGTCATACTTGGCATACGCACCGCTCGCGAACAGACCGTCGGCCGACATCGGGCCGAATGCGAGCACGCCCGCCTCGTATGCCTCAACAACTGCCGGACGAATCACCTCCTGCTCCTCTCCTCCGAGCAGACCGCCATCACCGGCATGCGGATTGAGTGCCAAAACCGCGATACGCGGCTCAACGATGCCAAAATCCTGTTTCAGGGTCAGTCGCAACGCCTTCAACTGCTCGACAAGAGCATCCTTCGAAAGCGACGAAGCAACGCTATCGACCGGAATATGTACGGTAGCCAACGCCACGCGCAATAATTCGCTGCACATAATCATCGTCGCCACACCCTCCGCCTTTGCTGCGAAGTACTCGGTATGACCCGTATATTGAAAACCCGCTGCCTGCATCGACTCCTTGTTAATCGGAGCCGTCACGATTGCATCAAGGTCGCCTGCCGACAAATCCTCCGTTGCGCGATCGAGTGCTGCAACAGCCGCACGGGCAGCCGCCTCCGAGGCCACTCCCGGCTCCACCTTCACATCCTTATCGCCACACTCGACCAGATTGACCGCGCCACGACGTGCATCAGCCGCCGAAGCACAGATGTAGAACTGCACCGGCTCGACATCCTGCATTCGCTGTGCGTAGAAGTCGGCCACCTGTTTCGAGCCATAGACAACAGGGGTACACAATTCGCACATCATCGGATTGGAAAGTGCTTTGAGTGTAACCTCCCAACCGACACCGTTCGTATCGCCCTGCGTAATTCCTATTTTAAGTCTGTTATCCAACATTTTCGTAATTATTCGTTTTCACAAAAAAGTTTCCCCAGCAAATACCGCAAATCAAAAACTCTTCTGTTTAAGATACAAAGATATGTTTTCTTTTCCAATAATTTACAATTATTGAGAAAAAAAGTTCCGACTACCGTTGCAGTCGGAACTTTTTCACTCCTCTTATATCCTGTTAAAAGTGCTTAACCGGCTCACCAACGATGGCCGAAAGCAGGTTGTTTGCCGCCGACGAAGCACCGATACGGAACAAGTCGGTCGTAAGCCACTCGGCACCCAAAACCTCATCAACGATGGTATAGTAGAGCGCAGCATCTTCCGGCGTACGCACGCCACCGGCAGCCTTGAAACCAACCTTGCGACCCGTCTTCTCATAGAAATCCTTAATCGCCTGACACATCACAACAGCCGCCTCCGGTGTTGCCGCAACATCAATCTTACCGGTCGAAGTCTTAACAAAATCTGCACCTGCCGCCATCGACAACAGCGAGGCCTTGCGAATCAAGTCCGGCGTTTTGAGTGCACCCGACTCGATGATAACCTTCAACACCACGTCGGCATCCATCTCCGAGCGGATAACCTCCACCTCGGCTGCTGCCTCATCATACTCACCCTGCAACATCTTACCGACATTGAGCACAATATCCACCTCGTCGGCACCATTCTCGACAGCCATAGCCACTTCGAGCATCTTCACTTCGAGGAAGGTCTGCGATGCAGGAAAACCGCCACCAACGCTCGTAATACGCATCGGCGTACCGTCAATTGCCAAACCAACCGTCTCAACAAACGACGGATATACACAAATGGACGCAACGTTCGGAATACCCGGATACTGCTGTGCAAAGGTCACCGTACGCTTTGCGAAGTCGGTCACCGACGCCACCGAGTCATTGCACGTAAGCGTTGTCAAATCGACAGCCGAAAGGCAAAATTTATAGACCTCCGCATTCTCGTTGCGGTGAGCCGCCTCCTTTATTGCCGCCACACGCTCGGCAACCTGCTGCTCGCTCCATGCCGGAGCATATTCCTTCAAAATGTTGCTATATTCCATATTTTTTCGCTATTTTTTACAAAGATAGAAAATTTTTGTCTCTTTTACAATTTTCTGACATATTTTTCCCACTCCCATGCCGAGCGTAACGTCTCGTCGAGTGGTCGTTCGGCTCGCCAACCAAGCACCTCGTTGGCGCGACGCGTATCTGCCCACACAGCCATAACATCGCCCGCACGACGCGGAGCAACCTTATGGTTAAGCGCAAGATTATTCACCCGCTCAAACGTATGTACAAGTTCGAATACCGACACTGCACGTCCCGTTCCGACGTTAAAAATTTCGTACCGCTCCGTCGCATCTCCGCTCGTCATACGGTCAATAGCCGCCACGTGAGCGCGAGCCAAATCGACGATATCTATGTAGTCGCGCAGACACGAACCATCTTCCGTCGGATAGTCGTCACCAAACACAGACAGACACTCGCGTACGCCTGCCGCCGTCTGCGTAATATACGGAACAAGGTTCTGCGGAACACCGCGCGGCAACTCGCCGATGAGCGCCGACGGATGGGCACCAATCGGGTTGAAATAGCGCAAGGCAATGGCACGTAGCGAATCGTACGCCGCCACCGAATCGCGCAAAATATCCTCACACATCTGCTTCGTGTTGCCATATGCGCTCGTTGCCGGTTTGCGAGGCGAGAGTTCGGTTACGGGCAACTCATCCGGCTCGCCATAAACGGTTGCCGACGACGAGAAGACAATATTATGACGGTCGTACTCGCGCATCAAATCGACGACGTTCATAAACGAGAGCAGATTGTTACGATAGTACTTCATCGGATCGGCCACCGACTCACCCACAGCCTTGAATGCCGCAAAGTGAATCACCGAGTCGAAATCATACTGCGCGAACACACGTGCAAAAGCCTCTTTATCACAACAATCGACCTCAACAAACGGAACTTCTACACCCGTAATCCGACGCACACCCTCCACTCCCGAGCAATCCGAATTAGAGAGATTATCAGCAATCACAACATCATAACCGGCAGCTATCAACTCGACTGCCGTATGCGAACCGATATAACCGGCACCGCCAGAAACCAACACGGTCTTTTTCATAAACACCTATTTCTGTTACAGAAGATTTGTTTGGTCTAATTCCATTTTTCTGCCAAACGCTACAAAGTTATCTATTTTTTCGTATATTTGCGTTTATATTAGGTTTAATTTTTACGATTATGAATATTATCACAGCCGAGAATATCACCAAACGCTTCACCGGCCATACTGCGTTGGACAACGTTTCGGTCGAAATTCCACAAGGTTCGGTCTATGGTCTGCTCGGCCCCAACGGCGCAGGCAAGACCACTCTTATCCGCGTCATAAACCGCATCACTATCCCCGATGAGGGTCGCGTACTGTTCGATGGTGCACCAATTACTCAGGAGGATATCTACAAAATCGGCTACCTTCCCGAGGAGCGCGGTCTTTATAAGAAGATGAAGGTCGGCGAACACGCTATCTTCCTCGCGCGATTGAAAGGACTCTCGCGCCACGAGGCCCTCGTACGACTCAAAGAGTGGTTCGTGCGTTTCGGCATCGAGGAGTGGTGGAACAAGAAGGTCGAAGACTTATCGAAGGGTATGGCACAGAAGATTCAGTTTATCGTCACCGTACTGCATCGTCCGCGTCTGCTTATCTTTGATGAGCCGTTCTCGGGTTTCGACCCGATAAATGCCAATCTGCTCAAAGAGGAGATTTTGAAGTTACGCGACGAGGGTTCAACGGTTATCTTCTCGACTCACAACATGTCGAGCGTCGAGGAGATTTGCGACCACATCACACTCATCAACCGCTCGCGCAACATCCTTTCGGGTCGCGTTGATGAGATTCGCCACAGCCACGGCAGCAACATCTTCACCGTTCTATTTTACGGCAATGAGCAGTTGTTCCGCACGGCTACCGATGGTCGATGCGAGGTGTTGGAGTTCGCAAACGAGATTACGGGGCTCTCCAAGGCAAAGATTCACATCGAGCGCAACGAAGATGTGCGCGACGTCGTGGCAGCCATCAACGAGTCGGTATCGCTGCGCAGTTTTACAGAGATTATTCCGAGCATGAACGACATATTTATTCGCGCCGTGAACGGAACACTCCATGAGTAAGTTTTGAGGATATTTATTTACAACTTTTGACCATACGACAATGAAAAACATAGGATTGATCATAGCTCGCGAATTTAAGGAGCGTGTCTATAAAAAATCGTTTATCATAACGACGTTGCTCATGCCTCTGCTGATGGTACTGCTCAGCGTTGCGCCGACACTTATCATGATATACGCCAAAGGCGACACGAAGCAGATCTCGGTCATCGACCAAAGCGGACTCGTCGCACCACAACTCTCATCGAACGAAGAGGTTACGTTCTCCATCTCCGAGAGTGCCGATTTGCAGACCGAGCTCAAACGCTCGCTCGACGAGGATGGCTTCGGCGTACTCTTCATCGGCAACGACATCGTTTCGAATCCAAGCAACGTACAGCTCTACACCAACGCTTCGTCATCCATGATGATCGAAGAGAACATCGCCTCCCAAATTAAGGATATTATAGAGGCTGAAAGACTCAAAGAGTACAATATCGAAAACCTTAATGAGATACTCGATAAGGTGCGAGTCAATGTTTCACTCTCGACCTTCCGCAACAGCGATGAGGAGGAGAGCGAGGCTTCGTCGTCAGCCGTAGCCGGCTTTGTCGGCATAGTACTCGGCTTTGTGCTCTACTTCTTCCTGGTTATCTACGGCTCGATTGTGATGTCGAGCATCATCGAGGAGAAGAGTTCTCGCATCCTCGAAGTACTCGTCTCGACCGTTCGCCCGTTCGATATGATGATGGGCAAGATTTTGGGTGTTGCGTTGGTTGCCGCCACGCAGATTTTGATTTGGGGTGTGCTTATCGTCGCTATGAGTGCCGTCGTTATGCCAATGCTGCTGCCCGATGATATTATGGGTAGCATCGAGGCAATACGCGCAGGTGCAGACATTACGGCTCTTGCTGCCGACGGAGTCGATACCGAAATGGTGACCGCCATGGCATCGCTAACAAATACGGGCTACATCGCCCAGATGGTGGCTCTACTGATTCTCTTCATGGTGGGCGGATTCCTGCTCTATGCCGCGATGTACGCCGCCGTAGGTGCAAGTGTCGATACGGCACAGGATGCACAGCAACTCACTACGCCAATAACCATCCCGATAATCCTTGCATTTATCACGACAACAATGGTGATGAACGACCCGAACTCGCCATTCGTATTCTGGCTCTCGATGATTCCGTTCACTTCGCCAATTGTAATGATGGCACGCATACCGAGCGGTATTCCGACGTGGGAGATTGCCCTCTCTGCCATACTGCTATACGTGACATTCGTTGTCATGGTATGGCTCGCCGGCAAGGTCTATCGCGTAGGTATTTTTATGCACGGCAAAAAGCCGACATTTAAGGATTTATGGCTTTGGATGAAATATTAACAACGAAACCATAACAAAATAAGCCGGCCTGTTTTCACACAAGCCGGCTTATTTTACACCTTCACCGAAGAGCTACTCCACGATGAGCAGCGACGAGTCACCATATGAGAGGAATCGGAAATCGTGCTCCAAAGCATAGTCGTATATCCGATGCCAATCCTCGCCCACGTAAGCCGAAACGAGCAGCAACAATGTCGATTTCGGTTGGTGGAAATTTGTCACGATGCGATTGACTATACGGAAACGATAGCCGAGAGGCGTAATCATAATCTGCGTTGCCGCCTTGATTCGCTCCACACCCTCGCGCTCCATGTAGCCGAGCAACACCTCAACCACATCCGCGCCCGTAAATTCTGCCGGCAGGTCATACAACTCCCACTGCCCAATGACGCGCTCGCTCTCCGGAGAGCCCGTTTGCTTGATGCGCCACGCAAGTGCCGCAAGCGACTCCAACGTACGCACAGAGGTTGTGCCGACAGCCGTAACACGCCCCGACTTTGCCTGCAAGAGGCGCAACGTCGCGGCGGAAATCTCGAAATGCTCGGTATGCATCGCATGCTGTGCTGCATTCTCATCCTTCACCGGCAGGAAAGTTCCCGCACCAACGTGCAACGTCACCTCACCAAACGAAAAGCCTCGTTTACCGAGCGATGCAATCAGTTCCTCCGTAAAGTGCAAACCGGCAGTCGGCGCAGCCACCGACCCCTCAAAACGCGAATATACGGTCTGGTAGCGCGTGTTATCAATCTCATCGCTCTCACGATTGAGATACGGAGGAATCGGAATCCGGCCCAGATACTCCAACAACTGTCCGAAGTTCATCGGCGCCGACCACTCGAAACGCACAACATGCTCGCGCACTCCACGCTCGGCAATATAGGCACGCAGCGTATAGTGTTCACCCTCGTAGTCGAACGGAATCTGCACGGCACCCTCTTTCCACTTTTTGAGATTACCGACAATACACGACCACTCACATTCGTTCTGCACAGCAAACGCGCGCTCGTAGTCTGCCGGAGCATGTGGCTCCAAACAAAACACCTCGACCCTTGCACCCGACTCCTTATGCATAATCAGGCGCGCGCGCACAACCTTTGTGTTGTTGAACACGAAGAGTGTGTCGGCAGACAGTTCATCGCCTATGTCGGCAAAACGACGCTCCGAAATGGAGCCGTTACGATAGACGAGGAGTTTGGATGAGTCGCGCTGCGAAAGCGGAAACTTGGCAATACGCTCGTCCGGCAACGGATAGTCGTAGTCGTTTATGTTAATATGTCGTTCCTGCATAATTCGACTATTATGCTAATTAAAAATTAGTAACTTGCATGGCGAACGTTTTTAGAAACCGTACGCCTTCCCAAATTAACAACAAAGGGCCGTACTCGGCGTACTGCCCTTTGCTAGAAAATTTAGATGTGCTCTTTAAGCGACAAATTGCATTTTAGGCAGGGGTTTTCGTCCCCCATTTAGCGTTAGAAGTGTGTAGCTGCCACGCTAAAACTCCCCCCAAAAAATTGCATTTTAGGCGTGGGTTTACAACGCTCGCCCTGATTGGAGGCGAAGGGTTGTACTCCTCGTACTACCCTTTGCCGACAAGATGGGTAGCGGCAGTAAACACCGCATAAAATCAATTTTTAGAAGCCTTTACCAATAGCAAGAAAATCCTCCGCCTTCAACGCTGCACCACCAATCAGACCGCCATCAACATCCTCTTTTGCGAAGATCTCGGCAGCGTTCGACGGCTTGCACGAACCACCGTAGAGAATAGGACACTCCTCGGCAGCAGCACCAAACTTCGCACGAAGAACCTCGCGGATATATGCGTGAATCTCCTGTGCCTGCTCTGCGGTTGCAGTCTCACCCGTACCGATAGCCCATACCGGCTCGTAAGCGATAACGAGCGATGCAAACTGCTCCTCTGTCAAGTTGTAAACAACCTCCTCAATCTGTGCCTTGCAAACTGCAAAGTGGTTACCAGCCTTGCGCTCATCCAAGCTCTCGCCTACGCAGTAGATTGGGGTAAGGCCGTTAGCGTATGCCTGTGCCATCTTCTTGTTCAACGACTCCGAAGTCTCGCCATAATACTGACGACGCTCCGAGTGGCCAAGGATAACATACTTACAACCGAGAGCCGCAATCATCGACGCAGCAACCTCACCGGTATAAGCGCCCTTTGGCTCGGTAGCACAATCCTGTGCACCGACAGCGATGTCCGAACCCTTAACTGCCTCAACAACCTGTGCAATGTGGGTGAATGGAGGACAAACGATAAAGTTTACGCACGAGCAAACCTCACCGCGACCTGCTACTACGTTCTTTGCCAACTCAACGCCCTCGGCAGGAAGCGTATTCATCTTCCAGTTGCCGGCTACGATTTTCTTTCTTGCCATAATTTTCTGATATTTAATTTAAGTTTAACTGTTTTTTCTTCGTTACTCCTTCTTCGCCTCAATCCACGCCTTAATTTCGGCGGTAGGCAGGCCCAACTTATTCTTCTTGTTGAAACCACACATATCGTTAAAGAGTTTCATACCACCCGACTTCGCGGTATTGGCGAATGCCTCCAACGTGATGTAGCCCATCTTCTGAATGACAGCCACCCACTCGGCCGGAACGCCCGCCTCAACATACACCTGCTCGTCGTCTGCCACGACCTTCTTCTCCGGACGCATCGTCGGGAAGAACAACACATCCTGAATCGACGACTGGCCTGTCATGAACATCGTCAGACGGTCGATACCCATACCCATACCCGAGCAGTTAGGCATACCGTACTCCAACGCACGAACAAAATCCATATCGATAAACATCGCCTCGTCGTCGCCACGCTCCGACAGACGCATCTGCTCCTGGAAACGCTCCAACTGGTCGATCGGGTCATTGAGCTCCGAGTAGGCGTTGCACAACTCCTTGCCCGCAACGAACAACTCGAAACGCTCGGTCAAATCCTCATTATCGCGGTGACGCTTACACAGCGGCGACATCTCAATCGGATAGTCGCAGATGAAGGTCGGCTGCACCAAATCCGGCTCGCAATACTGGCCAAAGATGGCATCAATCAACTTGCCCTTACCCATCGTGTCGTCCACCTCAACATTCAAGCGGGCACACGCCTCGCGCAACTGCGCCTCATCCTGACCCGTAATATCGTAGCCCGTTTTTTCGCGAATGGCATCGGTCATCGTCAGACGACGGAACGGAGCTTTGAACGAAATCTGCTTGCCGTCAATCTCGACCTCCGTCGTACCGTTTACGGCCAAAGCAATACGTTCCAACATATTCTCCGTAAACTCCATCATCCAGCGGTAGTCCTTGTATGCGATATAAATCTCCATACACGTAAACTCCGGATTGTGCGTACGGTCCATACCTTCGTTACGGAAGTTTTTACCAAACTCATACACGCCATCGAAACCACCGACAATCAAACGCTTCAAGTACAACTCCGTAGCAATTCGCATATAGAAGTCGATATCGAGGGCGTTATGATGCGTAATGAACGGACGCGCCGAAGCACCACCCGGAATCGGTTGCAAAATCGGAGTCTCTACCTCCAAACAGCCGTGCTCGTTGAAGTATTCGCGCATCGTCGAGATAATCTTTGCACGCTTTGCGAACACATCGCGCACCTTCGGATTTACGACCAAATCGACATAACGCTGACGATAGCGCACCTCCGGGTCGGTCAACGCATCGAACTGCTGGCCATCCTTCTCCTTAACGATTGGCAACGGACGAATCGACTTCGAGAGAACGGTAAACTTGCGACAGTGTACCGACAATTCGCCCGTATTGGTGCGGAACGCAAAGCCCTCGATGCCGATAAAATCACCGATATCGAGCAACTTCTTGAATACGGTGTTATAGAGCGTAGGGTCGCCCTCCGGACACACATCATCGCGGCGGATATACACCTGAATACGTCCCGTATGGTCCTGCAACTCGAAGAACGATGCACTACCCATAATACGACGGCTCATCATACGGCCGGCGATGGTTACCGCCTGATACTTTTCAGGCGCGGCATCGAACTGCTCGGCCAACTCGCGAGCCGATGCACTTACATCAAAACGCTCTGCCGGATAAGGGTTGATACCAAGGTCGCGCAACGCTTTGAGTGATTGGCGTCGCAGTTGTTCCTGTTCACTGAGATGTTCCATATATTTCGTTGTTTTTTTGTATTTCGTTCAAAAGAGTGTGCGCACTCCAAAAAAAGCGCGTGCAAAGATACGCTATTTAGCGTAATTTTTCCACTACTGCGGCCAATTTTTTCCACAGAATATACATTCCGCCACCCGAAACGACTCCCACAGCAACGCCCAAAGCCAAATCCAGCGGGAAATGACACGCCAAATAGATACGCGAATAGCAGATAAGAAGCGTCACCGCCACAATAAACCACGTGTACCAACGCCGACCGATTGCCAGTGCCGACATCAGAGCCATAGCCGCCACGGTTGCCGCATGTGCCGAAACCGTACCATATGGACCATGGGCATACGACGGAACGTGAGCCAAATCGCGCACCGCACTATGGAACATCGGTCGATGACGTGCCGGGAAGTCGGCCCACAGATTTTTCAGCAGACCCGAATGTTTGAATATACCGCACAGCATATCCGCCACACCCATTGCCAGCACCAGACACAAGGCAAAGGTCAGCACCCCTCGCCAACCATAGCGATGCCAAACGGCATAGAGGATAAAGCAGTAGAGCGGAATCCACATCGCCGCACCCGAAATCGTCTCCATCACGATATCCATCGCCACACCGCCATCGAAATTCAGCCACACGAACAAGCGTTCGTTCAGAGTCAAGTCGTTTACCACATCAATTGTCTCCATATATTTACCTTCTATATTGCCAAGTGTTTACATATTACCCCGAAAAAACTATTTCAGCGAACAGCCCATAGCCTCGGCAATCTTCTTCGGAATATCCGTATTATCGAAGCACTCCAAGAAACGCTCGTAGCCGACACCCTTAACAAAGAGCGGCACGTGGGCTCCCGTATGCGACATTCCGATCCAATTCACATAAGCGCGCTTATTTAAGATTCGCACTGCCTCAACAGCCATCTTTTCGTTACTCGTATAGAGGCCAACCACTTTATCACCCTCGGGCAGAAAATTCTCGCGGAAGGTGCGACGCAGCGTTGCCTCATCCTTCTTACGCAACGTGACATGGGACCAAAAACCGAGATATTCGCGCAACAACTGCTCCATATCCTCCCACGACACGCGGCCCGATTCGCGCATATGTTGCATCTTGGATGTCAGTTGCTCCTGCGAGGTGCGCTGAAATGCCAGACGCTCCATATTCATCTTGTACTTCGAATATCCGACAGCCATACCACCTGTCTCGTGATCAGCCGTAACAACAATAAGCGTCTGCTCGGGATGACGCTCGGCAAACTCCAAAGCGAGTGCCACCGAGCGAGAAAAATCGTTTATCTCCTCGAATGTCGTCACGGCATCGTTATCGTGGCAAGCATAGTCTATATGACCACCCTCAACCATCAACATAAAGCCATCGCGACCCGCCTCACGCTCCAAATACCGAATGGCAGCACGCGTATAATCGACAATCGTCGGATCGGTCGCCGTACGGTCGGTCGCAAAACGCAACGCCTTGCGAGAGAGCGAATCGGAGAGCAGCATCACACGCTTGCCACGTACCCCTGCCGCAATATCGGCACTCTGCACAACCTCCATACCTGCCGTGCGGGCCTGCTCTGCGATGTCGGCCGCCTTCAAGCCACTCTTGCTACGCGAAAGGATGGTCGATGATGCAACGAAATCGACATTGCCCTCGATAAGACGGTCGATGATATAGTTGTATTCGCTACGCTTTTTACAGTGGGCATAGAACGCGCTCGGCGTTGCGTGGTTGATAGCCACATTTGAGCACAAACCGACGAGCATTCCTTGCTCCTTTGCCAACTCCGTAATACTCTTTTTCGCCACTCCTTCGGCATCCACGCCAAGCGAGCCATTATTGGTCTTCACTCCGCACGCCAATGCCGTCGCAGCTGCTGCCGAGTCGGTCACCAAGCTCGAAGCCGAGTGTGTCGTGACAAACGAATGAATCGGAAATCGCGTAAACGACAACCGTCCTTCGTCGGCCATCTCCGGATGCACTTTGGCATTATATAACTCCGTACCCAGCAGATGATTGAGACCCAAGCCATCGCCTATAAAATAGAATACATATTTGGCATTCTGCTGTCGGCCACGCGGCGCTCCAAAGCCGATTGTCGGCACGAGAATCATCAACAGCGCGAGAGCAACTATCACGCGACGCAGCGAGAGGTATTTCATCGTTTTTTTCATTTTATTCCGTTTAAGGGTTTCTATTGCTGACATATTTGCTCGGTCGTCTAATTGCGACGATTGTTAATGAGCGTAATATAGTAGAGAATCGAGGCAATAGCCGAGAGTGCAGCCACGAGATAGGTACGCGCAGCCCAACGCAACGATGTGCGAGCACCCTCCACCTCCTCACCCGAGAGCGTACGACTCGACTCCAACCACGCCAACGCTCGCTGCGAAGCATTATACTCGACCGGAAGTGTCACTATTGAGAAGAGAGCCGACATGGCCATCAATCCGACACCAATCCAGCAGAGTGTCGTACTCTGTGTCGATGCCGTCATAATCAGACCAATCATAATCACCCACGTTGCAATGCGCGACGAGAAGTTCACCACCGGCACCAATGCCGAGCGCAGACGTAACGGCGCATATCCCTCGGCGTGCTGAATGGCATGGCCACACTCGTGGCAAGCGACGGCCGCCGCCGCTATCGAGCGACCCGAATAGACCTCGTCCGAGAGATTTACGGTCATCGTTGCAGGATTGAAATGGTCGGTGAGCGAACCGCCGACATGCGTGATTCGCACGTTATAGATATTGTGTTCGTGCAACATTCGCTCGGCAATCTCCGCACCGGTCATTCCGCCCGGAAGCGGCTCACGCGAGTACTTCGCAAAGACCGAACGCAGACGCGCCTGAACAATGAAACCGACTATGGCTATGATGATTATCATCACAAAAGCCTCGGAGGTGGTGAGGTTATACATCACATCGTTTTGTGCAGCATAGCCCGACTGTAAAAGTGTTACAAACATCTTTTTTATACGTTTTTATTCGTTATTACGTTATAATGACGGACAAATGTAAGAAAAATTGTGTAAATTTGCCAATAATTGTGCTTGCATGATGAGCACTTACAAACAAATATTTTTTGACCTTTATGAAACAAGCAACATTACGCACCATTTCGTTCACCGCTGACGACGAACGCTTTATGCAGATGGCAATCGACCTCTCGATTGAGAATGTCGCCTCCGGAGGTGGCCCATTCGGCGCCGTCATTGTTCGCGACGGCGAGATTGTTGCAACGGGCACCAACCGAGTAACGGCATCGTGTGACCCAACCGCTCATGCCGAGGTAAGTGCCATTCGTGCCGCATGCTCGCGCCTTGGCACCTTCAAATTGGAGGGATGTGTCATCTACACCTCCTGCGAACCATGTCCGATGTGCCTGAGCGCGATATATTGGGCCGGTCTCGAACGTATATACTACGGCAACACCAAAGCCGATGCCAAAGCCATC
Organism: Alistipes sp.; assembly: GCA_017654125.1. Classification (GTDB taxonomy): domain Bacteria; phylum Bacteroidota; class Bacteroidia; order Bacteroidales; family Rikenellaceae; genus Alistipes. The sequence continues at coordinate 23,353 of JAFNYX010000023.1, forward strand.
GACTTCGACGACTCGTTCATATACGACCAGATCGCACTCGACTACTCCGAGCGTTCGATTCCGTGCCACAACTTTATGCGCGACGAGGCGTTGGAGGGTTTTCGTGCATGGACCGAGAAGGAGGACAAGATTCTGTACTAAAACCGGCAAATACTCAACCCCGACACAATGAACACCCCTCTGCTACTCGCCCGACGAACGGCTGGCAACTCATCGCCCACACAAAGGGTGATGACACATATTGCCACGCTCGCCGTTGCGGTAAGCATCTGCGTCATGGTCATCACGCTTGCCGTTGTTGGAGGCTTCAAGCAGGAGATGACAAAGATTGTGGGGGCAACATCGGCCGAAATTACACTCACCGATTCGCGTTCGCTCAATGCAACCTTCGGACGACCCATCTCCGACGTCGAGCAGCTACTCGCACTCGTTCGTTCGACCGAGGGATGTCTCACCGCCGAGCCATACGTTTCTCGCGGAGGCGTCATCCGTTCGGAGAGTGGCGTCGCGGCTATAATGTTGAAGGGCGTAACGACAGGCAGTACAGCAGAGCGATTCGCGGGGCTTATCGACGAGGGCGAATTTCCAATCTTTGGCGAACAACGACGTAAAGAGTTATTCATTGCTCGACAAACGGCCGATGCACTCGGCGTGCGTGTTGGCGAGCGCGTAGAGTTGCTCTTTATGAGCGACGAACGCACGCCGCGCCGTGAACTATTCAAGGTCTGCGGAATCTACACCATCGGAGGTAACGAGGATGTGGCACTTGCCATCACCAACCTGCGCAACGTGCGAAAAATCAATGGTTGGGACGAGTCACAAATCTCCGGCATAGAGATTACGACCGACGGTAGCCAACCAATCTCCGTGGTTACCGACACACTCAACCAGCGACTCATCTACGAGTACGAAGGCGAAGAGGATGTCTCGGCTATTGACGTACGCGAACTCTATTCACACATCTTCTCATGGCTCGAAACACACGACGTCAATGCAGCGGTAATTGCAACGATAATGTTCATCGTGACGCTCTTCAATATGGTTACCACGATATTGGTTCTCGTTTTGGAGCGTACGCGAATGGTCGGTGTGTTGAAAAGTATGGGAATGTGCAACGGTGCTGTTCGACGCATATTTTTATATCGTGCAGCAATGATTATCGGCAGAGGTTTGCTTGCCGGCAATGTCGTAGGTATTGCGCTCGTCGCCATACAGCTCACGACCTCTGTCGTAAAACTCGACAGCGCGGCCTACTACGTCAGTAGCGTACCTGTCGTGCTCGACGCTTGGAACATTGTCGCCATAAACATTATCTTTGCCGTGGCAATACTGCTCCTGCTCTATGCAGCAACAGCAATCATATCGCGCATATCGCCGGCAGAGGCAGTAAAATATGAATAAACGAAGTAAAACTATGAATAATAATACAGAACAACAGCGTACTCGCGAGCGCGTAAAACGCATGTTCGACGACATTGCGCCGACATACGACCGACTCAACCACATACTCTCGCTCTCAATCGACCGTCTGTGGCGCAAACGCGTCGTGCGCATCGTGCGTCGTGCCAATGCCAAACGTATTCTCGACATGGCAACCGGAACAGGCGATTTGGCTATCGCCATGGCTCGCAACATCAAAGAGGCGACGGTGCTCGGTGCCGACCTCTCGCCCGAAATGCTCGAAGTGGCCAAACAAAAAGTGACCCGCGCCGGGCTTACGGAACGAATTTCGCTTACGGAGTGTGATGCAGAGCACGTTACATTGCCCGACGAGAGTGTCGATGCCGTAACGGTAGCGTTCGGCGTACGCAACTTCGAGAATCGTGAGGCGTGTCTTCGAGAGTTGGTGCGCGTAATCCGTCCGGGCGGAATGCTCGTTGTGTTGGAATTTTCCAATCCGCGGAATGCTCTGATTGGATGGTTCTACCGCATCTATTCGCACAAGATACTGCCGGCTATCGGCGGCGCAATTTCGCACAACCGCAACGCATACCAATATCTGCCCGAATCGGTCGATACATTTCCTACTCCGGAAGAGTTTATGAAGATGCTCTGTGGTGCAGGACTCACCGCACCGAAGGCACGCAGCCAAAGTTTCGGAATCGCCCAAATATACACCGCCCAAAAACCCGAATAATTATGAAACATATTTCGGCCATACTCCGCATCGCTATCATCACACTCTTGATTGCACTCGGCACCACGAGTTGTAACAAACAACGCGTGCGCGAGCGAGTAATGAATAAGGTGGGTATCGAAGCACTCGAAAACATCTCCGGCTCGATGGCAGAAGGTTGGCACATCACACTTCGCATCAAGAACGAGACGGCATACTCGCCAACTATTTCAAACGGTTTGGGCGACATTTTCTTCGAGGGCAGCAAGGTCGCTACACTGCGTCTGATGGAGCCGGTACGCATACCTCAACGCCAAACCTCGTCGGTCGTGGTTCCCATTGCGCTCTCGGTCAGCAATCCACTGAAAGCCATATCGCTTGCCATGCGACTCGGCCAAAAGAACGTGCGCGGCATAGAGATTTCGCTCGCGGCGACTATCGAGCTTGCCGGTCAAAAGCGAAATATCGTCATCGAACGTATGGCGGCCGATGCACTGCTCGGAAAACTCGGCTACTCACTCGAACAAAAACAACAATAAGACAATGAAGAAGATATTTTTCATGCTGCTCGCAATCGGTTGCGCATCAACACTTTCGGCACAAAACATCGAGACATTTAAGCAACACCTATCCTCGCCCGTACGCATCGACTCGGTAAACGTCGTACACAACACGGTGACCGTTCGCGAGGTGGGCGATGCCGCACAAATTGTCGCGCAAACGACCCTTCCCAAGCCAACGACCGTAGTCGGATACCGCATAATGATATTTATGAGTAACGCCCAGACAGCTCGTGGCGATGCGTTGGCGGCACGCGACACCTTTACTGCGACCTTCCCGACGCAACACTGTTATGTGACCTACGAGAACCCGTATTTCAAGGTTGCCGTCGGCAATTACACCACGCAGGAGGAGGCCCTCGTTCTGCTCGAACGCATCAAACCGACCTTCCCAAAAGCCTTTATAATGCGCGAAAATATACCGATAAAAGAACTTTCAGAATAAAAACACGCCTTTTTTGATATTTTTTATCCAAAAAAATTGCTTTTTTATTCAACTATTCATATTTTTGTGGTTGTACATATGTTAAATTTAATAATTCAAGCACTATGAAAAAGATCTTTTCGTTGGTAGTTTTGGCTGCTGCATTGGCAATGGTAGGTTGCTGCGGCACCGCTGAGAAGAAGGCAGAAACCCCTTGTGATGCTGCTGCTTGCGAGCAGTGCGCAACTCCTTGCGAGGCTGCTGTTGAGGCTCCTGCTGAGGCTCCGGTTGAGGCTCCAGTTGAGGCTCCTGCTGAGACTCCTGCACAGTAATTTGCAGACACAAGTCAAAAGCGAAGGACTGTCCCAAAAGATTTGGGCAGTCCTTTTTTTGTGGACTCAATCAATCGCACACCCACCCTACTTCATCTTCGGTCGGTCACTTTACCGATAAATTTTGCCGTTTCGCCTATTGTACAAGGTCGTATTGTGATACTTTTTCAACAAAAATACTACCTTTGTGGGTTATTTTACCCATAGGGTAAAACAACTTCGGATGAAAATAACTAAAACTTAAAAAATATGACCGTAAAATCCACACTTTTTCACGCACTTCTCTGCGTTACGGCCCTCACACTGATGGTCGGCTGTAAGGAGGAGAAAAAGACAAAACGTACCCGCGAGTACAACGTAATGATTCTCGAACCTACGTCGCGAAAACTCTCGTCCGTATATTCGGCAACGATTCGCGGTAAGCAGGACATCGACATCCGTCCGAAGGTACAGGGCTACATTACGGATATCTATGTTAAGGAGGGTGCTTTGGTAAGCAAAGGTCAGACACTCTTTGTTATAGACCAAGTTCCTTACGAGGCAGCTTTGCAGACGGCTATCGCCAATGTCGATGTGGCACAGGCGGCGGTCGATGCAGCAGAACTTACAGCAAATAGTAAGGAGCAGCTCTTCCAGCAGAACATCATTTCGGACTTCGACCTCAACATGGCACGCACGACACTCGCCAGCGAAAAGGCGCACCTCGCACAGGCCAAGGCAAACGAGGTTAACGCCCGTAACAACCTCTCCTATACGCTGGTCAAGAGTCCGGCAGATGGTGTGGTCGGCATGTTGCCATTCCGCGTAGGAACACTCGTAAGCCCTTCGGACTCAACCCCGATGACCACCGTGTCGAATAACTCCGAGATGTATGTCTATTTCTCGATGACCGAGTCGCAGGTACTTTCGCTCACACGTGAACACGGCTCGCTCGAAGCTGCGTTGCAGGCGATGCCATCAATCGAGTTGCTGCTCAGCGATGGCACAATTTACAAGGAAAAAGGTCGCATCGAGGCAATCAGCGGTATCATTGACCCGACAACCGGTTCGGTAACCGTTCGTGCGAAGTTCCCTAACACACGTCGTTTGTTGCTCTCGGGAGGTTCGGGTAGTGTGATTCTGCCTCACAAGGCGGATGGATGTATCGTAATTCCGCAGTCGGCAACCTACGAAATTCAAGACAAAGTGTATGTCTATAAGGTTAAGGATGGAAAGGCTCACTCACAGATTATCGGCGTCTTCAACATCAGCAACGGTCGCGAGTATGTCGTAGAGTCGGGTCTCGAATTGGGCGACACGATTGTTGTCGAAGGTGTCGGTCTGTTGCGTGAGAACGATGCAATCAAGATTAAGGATATTGTTAAGGCCGAATAAGAAACAAGAGGAGGAATAGCAATGAATATCAAAACATTCATCGACAGACCCGTCCTTTCGTCCGTCATCTCGATTGTCATCGTCATCGGCGGTCTTATCGGACTTGCGGTATTGCCTATCGAGCGTTATCCGAATATCGCTCCTCCGACAATCCGCGTAAATGCAAACTATACGGGTGCAAGTGCCGAAACGGTGCAGAAGGCCGTTATCGTACCACTCGAAGAGGCAATCAACGGTGTGGAGAACATGACCTACATGACCTCATCGGCAACCAACAACGGTAGCGCAAGCATCCAGGTATTTTTCAAACAGGGTACCAATCCCGATATGGCTGCCGTCAATGTGCAGAACTGTGTATCGCGTGCTACACGACAACTTCCATCGGAGGTAACCGACGTCGGCGTAACTGTTCGTAAGCGTCAGACCAACATTTTGGAGCAGATTGCCGTTTATAGTCCAAACAGCACCTACGACCGTACGTTTATCGCCAACTACATCAAAATCAACCTCGTGCCGGCCATTTCACGTATTCCTGGTGTCGGTGATGTCGATGTGCGTGGTGCAGATTACAGTATGCGTATATGGCTCAAACCTGACGTCATGGCGCAGTACAAACTCGTTCCGTCTGACATTTCAGCAGCGCTCGGCGAGCAGAACATCGAGGCAGCAACCGGTGCACTCGGCGAGAACTCCAACCAGACGTTCCAATACTCGATGCGCTACAAGGGCCGTTTGGAGACGCCCGAGCAGTTCGAGAACATCGTTATACGCGCCCTCTCGAACGGCGAGGTATTACGATTGAAGGATGTTGCAGAGATTGAGTTGGGTACACAGTCGTACCAATATATCGGCGAGGTGAACGGTGCTCCCGGTACGTCGTTCAACGTATATCAGACCCCTGGCTCGAACGCTACGGAGGTTATCAACCAGATTGACGCCTACTTGGAGAAGGCAAAAGAGGACTTCCCGAAGGACCTCGAAATGGTCGTTCTGTCGAGTTCGAACGACTTCCTCTACGCCTCGATTAAGAATGTAATCCGCACGCTGTTGGAGGCAATCATCCTTGTTATCCTCGTGGTATTCGTCTTCCTGCGCGATTTGCGTTCGACACTCATTCCGCTCATTGCAACCATCGTGTCGCTCATCGGAACCTTTATGTTCCTCTTCTTCCTCGGTTTCAGTATCAACCTGCTCACACTCTTCGCACTCGTACTTTCGATTGGTGTGGTGGTGGACGATGCGATTATTGTGGTGGAGGCCGTTCAGTCGAAGTTCGATGTAGGATACCGTTCGGCTCACAAAGCAGCAGTCGATGCAATGCACGGCGTAACGTCGGCAATCATCACCTCGACGCTCGTCTTTATGGCGGTGTTTATCCCTGTATCACTCATGGGTGGCACATCGGGTATCTTCTACACGCAGTTCGGTTTGACGATGGCCGTTTCGGTGGGTATCTCGGCAATCAATGCACTGACACTCAGTCCGGCACTCTGCGCCTTGCTGCTCAAAGCAAAAGACGAACATGGCAACGTGGTAAAACGCACCTTCTCGCAACGTCTGAGCGACGCTTTTGAGAGTGGCTTTAACGCCGTATCGGCAAGATACTTGAAGGGTGTAAACTTCTTCTTGCGCCACAAAATTGCAGCAGGCATCTTTGTCGTTGCCGGTTTCGGTCTGCTCCTCTACTTCATGAACAACACCAAGACGGGTCTCATCCCGCGCGAGGATATCGGTACGGTACGTATCGACGTATCGACCCCTCCGGGCAGTTCGCTTGCTCACACCAAGGAGATTATGAACCGTATCGACCGCGAAGTTGTAAGCCATATCGACGAGTGCCACGCATATCTCAATATGGCAGGTTTTGGTATGACAACGGGAGCCGGCTCGTCGTACGGTAACTTCACGCTGCGTCTTAAACACTGGGACGAGCGTCCGGGTAAAGAACACAGCGTATTCGACATTATGGAGCGTGTGAAGGAGTACTCGACCACTGTAAACGAAGCGACACTCTTCGCTACGTCGCCTGCGATGATTCCTGGCTATGGTGCGACCAACGGTTTCGAGGTACATATTCAGGACCGCAAGGGTGGAACAATCGAGGATTTGGCCGACATCACAACACAGTTCGTTGCCGAGTTGGAGGCACGTCCGGAGATTGGTTCGGCTCGTACGTCGTTCAACCCTCGCTTCCCGCAGTATCAGATTGATGTCGATGCCGTGAAGTGTAAGCGTGCCGGCACATCACCAAAAGAGGTGTTGGAGGTGCTCAACGGCTACTATGGCGGTCGTCTTTCGACTCGTTTCAACCGCTTTACAAAACTCTATCAGGTGCAGGTGCAGGCCGACCCACGCTATCGCGTCGATTTGCACACACTCAACAATATCTTTATCCGCATCGGTGAAGAGATGGCTCCTGTCAGCCAATTCGTATCGCTCAAAAAGATATACGCACCGGAGAATTTGTCGCGTTTCAACATGTTCCCATCAATTTCGGTCAATGGTCGTGCTGCCGACGGATACTCGTCGGGTGATGCCATCCGTGCCGTAAACGAGGTAGCGAGCGAGATATTGCCTATTGGTTATGGTTTCGACTTCGGCGGCATTGCACGTGAGGAGGCAACCAGCGGCAATAATACGGCAATCATCTTCGTTATCTGTATCTTACTTATTTACCTCATACTCTGTGCGTTGTACGAGAGTTACTTCATTCCGTTTGCTGTCATTCTGACCGTACCTATCGGTCTGTTTGGTAGCTTTGCATTTGCAAATATGATGGGCTTGGAGAACAATATCTATCTGCAAACCGGTTTGATTATGCTCATCGGTCTGCTCTCGAAGACTGCCATCCTCATTACGGAGTACGCCTGCGAGCGTCGCCGTCAGGGTTTGAGCATCATGGAGGCAGCATACGAGGCGAGCCGTGAGCGTTTCCGCCCGATTATGATGACCGTACTCACAATGGTATTCGGTATGATTCCACTCATGTTCTCGACCGGTGTGGGTGCCAACGGTAACAATACGCTCGGTGCGGGCGTTGTCGGCGGTATGGTTGTCGGAACGTTGGCGTTGATATTCTTCGTTCCCGCTCTCTTTATCGTCTTCCAATCCATTCAGGAGCGAGTTGTGAAACCTAAAAATATTGAGGAGTAACCAGAGATGAAACGCATAATCTTAACAATAACCGTAGCCCTGCTATTGTCGGGCTGCTCTATATTCAAAAAGTATTCGCGTCCGGAGAGCATCACAACCGATGCACTCTTCGGTCGTGATGTAATCGCCACTGATTCGACATCAATCGCCGATATCGGTTGGCGCGACTTCTTCACCGACCCGCATCTGCAAACGCTCATCGAGCAGGGTTTGAAGAACAATTCCGACATGCTGATAGCCGCACAACGCGTAACGGAGGCAGAGGCCGCTCTACGTACCGCACGATTGTCGTTCCTGCCGTCATTTGCCTTCTCGCCAAGTTTCTCGACCTCTTGCAATATCGGTCAGCCGGCTTCCTACTCCTACTCGTTGCCGATATCCGCCGGTTGGGAAATAGACATAGCAGGTCGCACGCTCAACAACAAGCGCAAGGCAAATGCTGCCTACGAGCAGAGCAAACTCTATCGTCGCAGCGTACAAACGTCGCTCATTGCGTCGATTGCCAATTGCTACTACACATTGCTGATGCTCGACGCTCAGCAGGATATTTCCCGCACAACGGCAGAGTCGTGGAAGGAGAACGTGCGTATCACACGAGCAATGAAACAGGCCGGTATGACAAACGAAGCTTCCGTTTCGCGTACCGAGGCCAATGCCTGCTCGATTGAGGCATCGTTGTTCGATTTGGAGTACGATATCATTCAGGTCGAAAACTCGCTGGCACTGTTGCTCGGTGTCGTACCACAACATTTCGAGCGCGGTCTGCTCCACGAGCAGCGTCTGTGTGAGGAGTTGCTTATCGGTGTTCCGGCCCAACTGCTTTCGCGTCGTCCCGACGTACAGAGTGCCGAGCGTGCTCTCGAACAAGCATACTACAATGCGAATTTCGCTCGCGCCGATATGTATCCATCGTTGAAGCTCAACGGCTCTATTGGATGGAATCCGGCGTCGTGGCTCGTATCCTTCGTTGCAAACCTCGCAACCGACATCTTCAATGCCGGCAAGAAACGCGCAGCACTCACCATCGCCAAAGCACAGCAGGAAGAGGCACTCATCACATTCCGCCAAACGCTGCTCGCAGCCGGAAACGAGGTGAACGATGCGTTGGCAAAGTGTCACGCGGCAAGCAACAAGACGGATGTGCGTATGCGCCAAATTGCAGCATTGGAGAGTGCCGTCAACAGCACCCGACAATTGATGAGCCACTCGGAATCGACATACCTCGAAGTGCTCACCGCACAACAGGCACTTCTCTCGGCACAACTCTCACAAGTTGCCGACCGTTTCGAGCGCATTCAGGGTACCATCAACCTCTATAAAGCCCTCGGCGGAGGTGCCGACGAAGAGCCGGTAGAGGTGCAAGAGTCAGCGAAAAAGAGTCGAAAAGCGGCTCGTCGCACAAAGAAAGCAGAAAACACGGGTAATAAATAGATGTTTTCGGCCGAAAAATAGATGCCGAGATATTGCTATTTGGTAAATTCTTCGTATATTTGCACGCTCTATGGAAAAGTCCGTAGAGCGGAAACTAATAAACATTATTAACAAAATGAAAGTCTGCGAAATTACAGGTAAGGTAGCCGTAGTGGGAAACAATGTTTCGCACTCGAACCTCAAAACCAAGCGCAAGTTCAGCCCAAATCTGAAAACGAAGCGTTTCTGGTCGGAGGAGGAAGGTCGCTGGATTACTCTCAAAGTATCCGCTGCCGGAATGAAAACAATTAACAAAAAGGGTCTCGCAACAGCGTTGAAAGAGGCAGTTGCTCCTAAGAAGGTTTACTAAAAAACTATTAAGTCAAAATGGCAAAGAAAGGTAACAGAGTTCAGGTGATTCTCGAATGCACCGAACAGAAGGAGAGTGGCGTACCAGGAATGTCGCGTTACATCACCACCAAGAACAAGAAAAACACCCCGGAGCGTTTGGAGCGCAAGAAGTACAATCCGTACTTGAAGAGGGTAACATTGCATCGTGAAATTAAATAAAAGTAGTGCGTTATGGCAAAGAAAGTAGTCGCAACCCTCAAAACCGGTGTAGGTAAGCAGTTTACCAAGTGCATCAAGATGGTTAAGTCGGAGAAGACCGGTGCCTATATCTTCAAGGAGGCAGTCCTTCCGAACGACCAGGTTGCAGAGTTCATGAAATAATCTAAACTCACAGCAACAATGTGTCAAGAGCTGAGTGCTCTTCACACAAAAGGCTTTTCCTGTTGGAAAAGCCTTTTGTGTTTCTATATAGCAGGCGCACTACTCAACACCCTATCCAAATAAAATGCACCTCACCCTTTCTCTCCACCACTTGCTTTGGGAAAACCGTGCATGATGCACACTCTTACCCATTGTAAATATGCCGACACAAAAAGTCCCGACCGTTACCGATCGGGACTTCCCTATTACGTTTTAGAGCGCTGTCGGATTATTTCTTCTCCAACTGTGCCTTCAACTCTGCAAGACCTGCGATATCGCCCAGCGTGGTCTTCTCAACCGACTGCTGTACCTTCTTAATCGACGACTTCGTTGCCTCTGCAGCAGCCTTCTTCTCTGCCTTCTCAGCAGCTACCTCTGCACGCTTTGCCTCCTCGAAGATGCGCGAGTGCGAAAGAGTAATACGCTTGGTTGCCTTCGAGAACTCGATAACCTTGAATTCGGCGGTCTCACCAGCCTTCAAAGTCGTACCATCCTCCTTAACCAACTGCTTTGCAGGAACAAAACCCTCGATATTCTCGCCCAAAGCTACGATAGCACCCTTCTCAGTGAGCTCCGAAATAGCTGCGGTGTGAACGGTATCAACAGCATACTGCTGCTCAAAACCATTCCAAGGATTCTCTTCCAACTGCTTGTGACCCAAGCTCAAACGACGGTTCTCCTTGTCGATTTCGAGAACTACAACCTCAATGTCGGCACCTACCTGAGTGAACTCACCTGGGTGCTTAATCTTCTTGGTCCACGACAAATCCGAAATGTGGATCAGGCCGTCGATACCCTCCTCGATCTCAACAAATACACCGAAGTTGGTGAAGTTGCGAACCTTTGCGTTGCACTTCGTGCCAACAGGATACTTAACCTCGATATTCTCCCATGGATCAGCGGTGAGCTGCTTGATACCGAGCGACATCTTGCGCTCGTCGCGGTCGAGGGTCAAAACAACTGCCTCTACCTCGTCACCAACCTTCATGAAGTCCTGTGCCGAACGCAAGTGCTGGCTCCACGACATCTCCGATACGTGAATCAGACCCTCTACACCCGGAGCAATCTCAACGAATGCACCGTAGTCGGCCATAACAACAACCTTACCCTTAACGTGGTCGCCAACCTTCAACTCTGCGTCGAGCGACTCCCAAGGGTGTGCTGTGAGCTGCTTCAAGCCCAAAGCGATACGCTTCTTGTTCTCATCGAAGTCGATGATAACAACGTTCAACTTCTGGTCAAGAGCAACGATCTCCTCCGGATGATTTACGCGGCCCCACGAGAGGTCGGTGATGTGGATGAGACCATCTACGCCGCCCAAGTCGATGAATACGCCATACGAAGTGATGTTCTTAACAGTACCTTCGAGAATCTGGCCCTTCTCCAACTTCGACATGATAACCTGCTTCTGCTGCTCCAACTCGGCCTCAATGAGTGCCTTGTGCGAAACAACAACGTTGCGGAACTCCTGGTTGATCTTCACAACCTTGAACTCCATCGTCTTATCTACATATACATCGTAGTCGCGAATTGGCTTCACATCGATCTGCGAACCAGGGAGGAACGCCTCGATACCGAATACGTCCACGATCATACCGCCCTTAGTGCGGCACTTAACGTAACCCTTAATGATTTCGTCCTTCTCGAGTGCCTCGTTTACACGATCCCACGATTTGAGCTGACGTGCCTTCTTGTGCGAGAGGAGGAGCTGACCACCCTTATCCTCTACCGACTCTACATAGACCTCGACCTTGTCGCCGACCTTCAACTCCGAGTCATAGCGGAACTCTGCCGCCGGAATTACACCTTCGCTCTTGTAGCCGATGTTTACGATAACCTCACGCTTGTTGATCTCGGTTACGGTACCCTCTACGGTCTCGCCTACAGCGATGTTCGACATCGTATTGTCGTACTGCGCTGCAATCTCTTCCTTGCTCTGCGGATAGAGACCCGACTCGTTCTCAAACGCTGCCCAATCGAAATTTTCGTTTGCTACTTTAATGTTTTCCATACAGAAAATGTTTTGCGATACAATCGCTCGTTAAAAAGTTAATAAATAAATTGTTACGCCTCAGCGCATTATGCGCATAAGGTTTGCAAAAGTACATATTTTTTTCGGCGCGTGCAACTTTTTTACGCTGTTTTTTAGGCAAATAGATAACGATTTTCTAAATTAATTTTGAGCAGGAAGTTACAACGCTCGCCTTGGTGTGAGGCGGAGGGTTGTACTGCTTGTACTATCCTTTGCCGAGGAGCAAGGTCGCGGCAGTAAGCGCCACTCAAAATAAAAATGGCGAGGGGAAAACCCCTCGCCATCATTATAGAGTTTGATAATCTATTCGATTATCGGTTGTCACCATAGCCCTGGTAGAAGCGGAAGGTAACAGGAGCCTTGTGAGTACCCCATGGCGAGGTAATCGTCAAGGTTACAGTGTAATCGAATGGCTCAACCAAAATCTGCTCAGCAGTATTGTCGAATACAACCTTGTTGTCCTCGGTCATGTAGATAACCTTACGCAACTCAGCTGGAACAGCCGACTCATCCCAAGTGAGGTTGAGTTTGTAGATATCGCGAACGTCACGACCGTTAGCGAAACCATTTGTATTCGAAGAACCAGCGTTCTTACCAACTACCCAAGCACCGGTCTGACGATCGATGAGGTCGAAGTTCTTGAAGCCATTACGCCAATCCTTGAGCTCGATGCACAAGAGTGGGTTCAAAACATACTCCTTAGCACTCGTAATCTCGATGTCGATCTCAGGGGTCTCCTTAATCTGGTCACGCTCTGCTGCATTAGCATACTTAGCACCAAGAACTACTGGATCCATAATTGGATCGTACTTCTGAACTACATAGTTCTTGTACTCATCCTTAGTGTCGAAGTTAGTCTCCAACTCCATCTTCGAACCGTTCGAGTTCAAGATGTAGAGGTGACCATCTACCTCAGCGTGGCAAACGTCAGCGTTGTAAGTGAGCTTGTTACCGTCGAATTTGAGAACGCGGTGGAACGAATCGTCAGCGAACTGAGCGTTGTACTTCGAGAAGTCATAAGTCTTCTCCAACTCGAACTCAGCAACCAAACCTGCAGCAGCAATTGCCTCATCAGACATGATACCGTTCTCATCAACGATGTTGAATGCCTTATCCATATCAACCTTCTGAGTGTCGAAACCAGCCAATGGAGCACCGTTAGCCTTGTGATCCTTCAAATCTGGATCGTAGAATGGATATACCGACGAGAAGAGACCGCTGATCAAAGCGTGCGACTCATAACCAGTACCATCACAGTTAGCACCATTCTTAACATAGAGGTGCGAGTAAACGAGGTTGTAGATAGTCGGCTTAGCGATGATAACCTTAACAACGAGCTCTACATCCTGACCATACCACAAGTTGAGGGTCTTGGTGTAAGTAACCTCCATTGGGATCTCAGTCCAAGCGTCGTATGCGTAAGCAACCGAAACTGCATCACCATCAGCGTTGAACAAGTAGTCGAGAGTTGCTGCAGGAGCGATAACGTCCTCTACTGCGAACGGAGCCTTCTCAACGAATACCTCCTTCAAGTAAGCAGCCTCCTCAATACCAGTCAAGTCGTAGAGAGCAGC
>JAFNYX010000024.1 GCA_017654125.1 Alistipes sp.
GGTTGTGATGTTGTTTCGACCGATTGCGAGACTTGTAAGTGGCAAATCGAGATGTCCACCTCGAAGCGTGTGCTACATCCGTTGGAGATACTTGCCGACGCTTTGGAGTAGCGAGGGGGCTGTCAGCCTGATAAACTAACAGAGGGTGCTCAACGTGATGTTGAACACCCTCTGTTGTTGTTGGGGGGGTATGGGTGGAGCCTATTCGTGCTGTTGTGTTATCAACTGCTCCACGCGTTCGATAACCATCTCGGGGGTGATGGAGTGCAAACAACGATAGTCGCCCTTCTTGCATGGCTTGTTGCCGAAGATGGAACAAGGTCGGCATGGGATTTCCTGCTGCAAAACGCCCTCTGCCTGACATCCGTAACCGAGAAATCCAAGCTCTGGATGTGTTGCACCCCAAATCGAAACTACGGGGGTTGCGGTGAGTGCGCCAAGGTGCATCACAAGCGAGTCCATCGAGACAACGCTGTCGAGATGCGAGATGAGTGCAAACTCCTCTTCGAGTGTGATGCGTCCGCCAAGAGCCGTCACATTGGGGTAGAGTTGCTCCATCTGATTGGCAAATTGTTGCTCGCGACCTCCGCCACAATGGATGAATACACGTTCGTAACGCTCCGCAAGCAGTCGTACCACCTCGCTTCGCAATGGCTCGGGGTAGGTCTTACCTGCGTGAGCCGAGAATGGAGCAAAGCCAATCCATGTGCCACGCTTCTCGCCCATCGGGTTCTCGCACTCGGGGCGCGAAGTGACGGGTGTAGGGTCGTCGAACGTAAAGCCCAGACGACGAAAGACGTCGCAATAGCGCACAACGGTATGTTTGAGTGGAATGGCATTTGACGAGGAGTAGCCCAAACGAAACCACTTCTCAATGCCTCCTTTGCGGATGCGGGCCACTTTGCGACCGAAGAGCCACATCAATGAGGCGAAGAGTAGCGAGAGCGGAGAACCATGCGTGTCGGCTACGGCTGTGATGCCCGCCTTACTTGCCTCACTCGCAAAACGCCATACTCCGCAGATTCCCTTGTGTCTGCCGCACACATCAATCCACAGAAACTCGACATCCAACCCCTTGAAGAGTGGTTGGAAAGCTTTGCGTGTAGCGATAGTTATGCGTAGGTCGGGATATTGTTCACGCAGAGCGCGAATGGCGTGCGGCAACATTGCCACGTCGCTCACAGCCGAGTGTCGCAGAATGAGCAGGTGTTGCGTTGTGTTGTTCGGCTCCTCCATTTATGTTGTTTCTTGTAAATTGAACCGCTTTTCGGGCGGTTTTATTGAAATTGTTTATCAAAATTACTATCTTTGTCCTATGACACGGAACGAAGATAAGACAAAGATAATGAATTTTTTCCAAAAAGCAATATGCACTCTGTTGCTCTCGCTGTGTGTGGCGGCCGTAGTCGTGGCACAGAGCCGGCAGACGCGCGAGGAGTATATCGAGCGATATAAGCATATCGCCGTAGCCCACATGGAACGCTATGGTATTCCGGCAAGTATCACGATGGCGCAGGGTATTTTGGAGTCGGACAGCGGTAACAGTCGTCTCTCGAAGGAGTCGAACAACCACTTCGGCATCAAGTGCAAGAAGTCGTGGAAGGGCGACCGTGTCTATCACGACGACGATGCAAAGGGGGAGTGTTTCCGTGCCTATCCGTCGGTAGAGGCGTCGTATGCCGACCATGCGGAGTTTCTCGACTCGTCGCCGCGCTACGATTCGCTCTTTGCCTATCCGTCGAACGACTATCGTTCGTGGGCTCGTGGTTTGAAAGCGGCGGGTTACGCTACGGCTCCCGACTACGCCGAGCGATTGGTGGCCATTATCGAGCGATACAAACTCAATATGCTCGACCAAGAGGATGGCGACCGTGTCTATTCGTCGAGCCAGACGGCACAGGAGAATGCCGAGAAGTGGTTCGAACGTTACAGCACTACGCCGGAGAGCCAAAGTGCGCAGGTGGACCCGTTCCGCGTGACGCTCTCGTCGCATAAGGGGTATAATGTCTATCGCACGAACCATACCTGCTATGTGTTGGCAAAGGAGGGCGATACGTATGCTACGCTCGGCGCGGCTTTCCACATCTCGGAGCGTACGCTACGCAAGTTCAACGATGTGGACAAGGGTGCCTCGCTCGCCAAAGGTGATATCGTATATATCGAGCGCAAAAAGTCGCATTGGGAGGGCAATGCCATGCTCCATATCGTGCGCCGAGACGAGACGCTACATTCGCTTTCGCAGGCGTTTGGTATCCGCGAGCGTTCGTTGGCGCGCCTCAATTCGCTCGCCCGAGGCAGAGATGTAATACACGGACAAACGATAAAACTCAGATAATATGACTACACAACCGTTACGCGAGAAGATTCTCTCGACGATTATCGAAAAATCGACGCTCAAACAGCGAGTGTTCGACAACACCTTCGGTGTGTTCAATCTCTTGAAGGATACGCTCTTCGAGATGGCATCCGAGATGGAGGATGCGTTGGATGGCAAACTCGACCGCCGCGTACGTTTGGAGTACCGCGACCGAGGTAAGTTCGAGGCACAGCTCCAAATCGCATCGGATATGCTCATATTCCGTATGCCGACCGACGTTTTCCAGTTCGATGCAAGCCACATCATTTGGCAAAATCAGTATGTGCAGCAGGACCGCCGCAACGCCTACTGCGGCATCATCGAGATATACGACTTCCTCGCCGATTCGCTCAAAGAGAAGCGTTCGGCCGACGAGGGCTACCTCATTGGTCGTATCTTCATCAACCACGAGCGTATGTTCTTTGTCGAGGGTAAGCGCCAAACGCTGATGCGTGCGATGAACTTCGGCAAGGCGGAGATTTCGCAGGAGCAACTTGTTGCGGTGCTCGAAACGGCGATTAACTATGCGGTGAACTTCGACCTGCTCACGCCGCCTTACGAACAGAATAAACGCGTGACGCTCGAACAGTTCAACACGAAGTTCGACTCCTCGACCTTCGTCACGGGTAAGCGTCTTAACTACGACTTCAACGTCGATGATATTTAGCCGTATGATGCGACGTCTGTTATGCGTGGCGGTGATGACACTTCTCACCGCCACGACCACTTATGCTGGTGGCTCGTATGCCGATGTGTTGCGTGCGAAGCGAGCCAACCGTAGCATTTCGGGTTTGCGCCCGATGGCCGATGGCGACCACTACACGATTCTCAAAGGTCGTGCGGTGGTACGTTGCTCGTATGCCGACCGTGCGGATAGTGTGGTACTTTTCCGCTCGGCAGCCGATATTGCCGACTACACGCTCTCGGCCGACGGTCGAATGGCGCTGTTTGCCGATGCCGGCTCTGTGCATCGTATCTATCGCCACTCCTATACGGCAAACTATGCGTTAGCAACGGCGGAGGGTTGCGAGCCGATTCTCTCGCAGGTGCGCGATGTGACATTCTCGCCCGATGGCGTGCGACTTGCCTACGCCAAAGGGAATAACCTCTATCTGTACGATATCGCTTCGCGTCGCTCGACGGCGGTGACCGACGATGGCGCGTGGAATTCGATTATCAACGGCACGAGCGATTGGGTCTATGAGGAGGAGTATGGTTTTACGCGCGGTTACGCCTTCTCGCCCAATGGTAGCCATATCGCCTATCTGCGCTTCGACGAGAGTCGTGTGCCGATGTTCGAGATGATGCGCTACGACGGCACGTTGCACAATCGGGCATACGAGTTCAAGTATCCGAAGGCGGGCGATCCAAATTCGGTTGTCGAGTTGTGGCTGTATGATATTGCAGGTGGTGAGCGACGTCGTGTGGAGGTTGGTGCGGAGCGCGACCAATATATCTTCAATGTCGAGTGGACTCCTGCCGGTGAACTATACTTCTATCGCGTCAATCGTCTGCAAAATCTCTTCGAAGTGGTGCTCGTGCATAGCGACGGTTCGCAGAGCGTCATCTATCGCGAGGCGGCTCCGCAGTACGTCGAGCGTCCGAGTAACGCAACCATCCATTTCCTTGATGGCGAGCGTTTTATCGTGTGTGAGGAGACCACGACCGGTTGGATGCATCTCTATCTGCATAGCGTGCATAAAGGCCGCCTGAATGCCATTACATCTGGTCGATGGGAGGTGACGTCGCTCGTCGCGGCATCGGATAAGAGGGTGTGTTACCTCTCGACCGAGCGTTCGCCACTGCAACGCGATCTCTACTCGGTGCGATTGAATGGTCGTGGTAAAGAGCGACTTACGACAGCAGACGGCTTCTATACCATCGCTCCGTCGGCGGAGATGAAGTACTACGTTTCGACCTTCTGCAATGCTACGACTCCGAACATCGTGACTGTACATCGCGGCGATGGTCGTGTTCTGGATACACTTGTCGATTCGCGTGCGGCGGTGGCTGCAATGGGTAAGTGGCCGAAACGCGAATTTAGAGAGTTTGTCACCGAGCGTGGCGATACGCTCAACTACTATATCCAACTTCCGCACGACTTCTCGGCCGAACGTCGCTATCCGGTTCTGCTCACCCAGTATTCCGGCCCCGGTTCGCAGTCGGTACGCAACCGCTGGTCGCTCGATTGGGAGGATGCACTCGCGGCGCATGGCTATATCGTTGCTTGTTGCGATGGTCGCGGTACGGGTTTCCGTGGCGAGCGTTTCAAGAAGTGCACCTATGCCGACTTGGGTCGTGCCGAGCGTGAGGACCAAATCTCGTTTGCACGCCATCTCGCTTCGCTGCCGTATATCGACGCCGAACGAATCGGCATCTACGGTTGGTCGTATGGCGGTTTTATGGCGCTGAATTGTGCTCTGCATGGCGACGGTTTGTTCCGTATGGCAATAGCGGTTGCACCAGTAACATCATGGCGATACTACGATACGATTTATACCGAGATATACAATGGCCTGCCGCAACAGAATCCGCAGGGTTACGACGATAACTCGCCACTATCGCATGCCGAACGTCTCTCGCCTCGCACTCGTCTGCTCATAATGCACGGTACGGCAGACGATAACGTCCATTTCCAGAATACGATGGAGATGGCTCGTCGTCTGAATGCTGCGGGCAAGCAGTACGATATGATGGTCTATCCCGACCAGAATCACTCGATGCAACCATCTTGCACGTCAGTCGTCCGCCAAAAGATGATAGACTATACGATTAATAATCTGTAAGAGCAGAGATAAATCCCCTTTTGGAAAAAGGGGACTTTGGGGTCCCGAGCTCCATAACACTGTCTAAATATACGACGAAAGGGATGACATTTTTGATGCCATCCCTTTCTCCGTGAGCTGAATCCGAGATTTGAACTCGGGAATGCGGTGCATTCCGTTTTTTGTATTGACATATCCCCTAAATCCCCTTTTGAAAAAAGGGGACTTTGGGGCTTATCTTTCTCAGCTTGATTGAACTGGTCATGCTTTCTCTCAAAACTACCATACAAATCATCTACATTGATGTCCTCAATGTTACCCAAGGCTCTGAGACCTTCACTTCTCAATACATAATGCTTAGGCTTAGCCAATACTCTGTCACACAATTCAATCTCACTAGCGAAATTAGTGTCTTGTTTACGAGCATAACCAATATCTGACCATGTTCCACTATGAGTTTCAATCTCTCTAACACGACCTTCACCCTTTTCAGAA
>JAFNYX010000025.1 GCA_017654125.1 Alistipes sp.
GCCACGCTATTGAGAAAGATAGCAACGGTATTGGCCCAGGTGGTGGAATTGGTAGACACGCTACTTTGAGGGGGTAGTGGGCATTAGCCCGTGTGAGTTCGAGTCTCGTCCTGGGCACCATCAAAACAAAAAGGAACGAATTTTATTCGTTCCTTTTTTGTTTTTTTGTTCTACCATTTACTGCCTTTGCCGAAACTAACTCCTAACTTGACATAACCCATATGCAATTCGGTATCGTTGCCGACGATTAGATGATAACCGATACCGATGCCCCGGCCTACGTATTCACGATTATTTCTATGGCTGTGATTGCGAACAACGCGCATGCTGCCATCCAAAATAGTCTTTTCATAGCGTTTAATTCGTTTGTGTTCCACTTTTGTCTTACACAAAATATACGAAAGAGTTCGGAGGGAACCAAATAGCAACCACTCTCACCCCCCCCCAAAAAAAAACAGCCACGCCGATTATGCGTGGCTGTTTGGGTAGTATGGCATTTTGCCCTTATTGCCCTTATTGTTGGTTTGCGCAGTGCAACTATTTTGCGTAGCTTACGCTGCGGGTTTCGCGGATAACGGTAATCTTGACCTGACCCGGGTAGGTCATCTCGTCCTGAATACGTTTTGCGATATCGTGCGAGAGAGCCTCCGATTCGTTGTCCGACAGCTTATCGGCACCGACAATAACGCGCAACTCACGACCAGCCTGGATGGCGTAGGTCTTGACAACGCCGTTGTACGAGAGGGCGATGTCTTCCATCTCCTTCAAACGTTTGATGTACGACTCGATAACTTCGCGGCGTGCGCCCGGACGTGCGCCCGAAATCGCGTCGCAGACCTGAATAATCGGTGCAATCATCGACGTCATCTCCGTCTCGTCGTGGTGTGCACCGACAGCGTTGCAAACTTCCGGCTTTTCCTTGTACTTCTCGGCGAGCTTCATACCGATAATTGCGTGTGGCAATTCCGGTTCGTCATCAGGCACCTTGCCGATATCGTGCAACAGGCCGGCGCGACGTGCCAATTTTGGATTCAGACCCAACTCGGCGGCCATAATACCTGCGAGGTTTGCCGTCTCGCGAGCGTGCTGCAAGAGGTTTTGACCATACGACGAACGATATTTCATCTTACCGATCAAGCGGATAAGTTCTGGATGCAGACCGTGAATACCGAGGTCGATAGCCGTACGTTTACCAACTTCGACAATCTCCTCCTCGATTTGTTTCTTTACCTTGGCAACAACCTCCTCGATACGTGCCGGGTGGATACGGCCGTCGGTTACGAGTTGGTGCAGAGCGAGTCTTGCGATTTCGCGACGAACAGGGTCGAAACCGCTCAGGATAATCGCCTCTGGTGTGTCATCGACAATGATTTCGATACCCGTAGCGGCCTCCAATGCGCGGATATTACGGCCCTCGCGACCGATGATACGGCCCTTAACCTCGTCCGAATCGATATTGAATACCGTCACCGAGTTCTCGATTGCGGTCTCGGTTGCTACGCGCTGAATCGATGCTACGATGATACGTTTTGCCTCCTTCGTTGCGGTGAGCTTTGCCTCCTCGACAGTCTCGTTGATGTAAGCCGCAGCCTCACTCTTCGCCTCGGCCTTCATATTCTCGATGAGAATATTTTTTGCCTCCTCGGAACTCATACCCGAAATCTGCTCCAAGCGCGAGTTCTGCTCAATCATCACCTGTGCGAGTTCCGCCTTTTTGGTTTCGAGTTGTGCGATTTGCGCCTCCATCTTCTCTTTCATACGGTCGTTGTCGCCCATCTTGCGCTCCAATTCGCGCATCTGGTTTTGGAGTTGCTGCTCGTGCTGTTTGGCACGCTGCTCGCTCTCTTTGAGACGCTGGTTGCGCTCGTTTACCTGACGGTCGTGGTCGCTTTTGAGTTGTATAAACTTCTCTTTCGCTTGAAGGATTTTCTCCTTCTTAATCATTTCACCCTCGTTCTCCGCATCCTTAATCATAGACTGCGAACGTGCCTTCACGCCGTAATATGCGGCGGCTCCGGATATGGCTGAAACGACTGCGGCAATAGCTACAATTGATATTATCTCCATAGTCGTAGTGTTTTTTAGTTAATATTATATGGTTAATTTAAAGTTGCTAAAAATAAAAAATCCGCATAAAATTCCTTTCTTCGTTTGACGAATCTGCCGATAAGTCATGTGTGGGGTTCTGCTTAAAATCGCAACCCTCCATCGGTACGCGCGGTACTCACCGTTTCCGGCTACAAGGCCCGGTTTTGACCATCGAGACTGCCCCAATATAAAAAGTGTTCAGTTTCGCAAAGCTTAAGGAATTTATGCGGGATGATTTCCTAAATATGTCTATCTTATGTTAAAGAACCTATTTTTTTCTGTTTTGTTCGTTATCGTTTATCTCGTTCGTCCACTATGGTCTGTCCGACCAACATCCTGTCAGTGGCGCTCTATCTCTCCGTCACACAGCACTCTGTGCTTTGCCTGCCGCCATTGGTGTGCTTGCTTTTTGTTGCACACCACCTGTCGGCACTATTTTGCCAGATGTGCCTCTACCTCTGCTGCGAGAGCCGTAATGCGTTTCAAATCCTCGTCGCCCACCTGTCGGCTCTGTGCCAAACGGATGTTTGCCATTGCCAACTGCAAGGCGGCGATTGCTAAATAGTCCTGTGCGGCATAGCCGTCAAGACGCAACTGCTCAAACTTTGCGACATAGCGGTTTACTTCGCGCTCGGCAAGGCGATATACCTCCTCCTTCGAAGAGTCGATCTTCATCGAGTAGGTTTTGCCGGCGATTTTCAACTTTATATCCAACTTCTTGTCGCTCATTTGTTGAGGGTGTTATATATTATATTTTGGCGGAGACCAAAGCAATACACTTGTCAACCTCCCGCAATAAACGATTGACTTGCGCTCGTGCTGCACGTTTGTCGCCATTGCCGGCCATCGCCTCCGAAAGGCGCAGGCGGGTCATCTCCTCCTGATTTTGGCGGAGTTGCTGTTGCAGCGAGCGTATTTTTAGCGACTGTTCTTCGTTACGGCGCTGCAAATCGGCCATCTGTGCTACTGCTTTGGCGTGCAGGTCCATTAGCGTGCGAACGTTCGCTTCGAGTGTTGCAATAATCTCTTTTTCTGCCATTTTTTCAATTACTTTTGGTGTTGTGTCGTCATAAAATACACAATACCGCATCCCAAAGATAGAAATAAAATCCGAGAATAAAAAGTGTACGTGCCAATTTTTTAGTTATTATATCACTATTTGCAACTAAAATAGTCTAACTTATTATCTAGTAAATAACTAGAATGATAGACAAATAGTACACAAAATTACAAAAAAATTCTCTATATTTGCAAGTGGAGTTTTGAATTGCATATCAGGAGTTTAGTTAAAAAATTTAACTTTGTGAGAGTGCATATGAGAGTGCAATAATAGAGAGATTGGAAATTCAGTTGCAAAGAATGATATAATAACTGAAAATTTGCTCTCGGCCGAACATTTCCTTGCGCCAACCCCCCAAAAAAAAGTGGGTGCCCAAATTTTTGTTGGACACCCACTTTTATTGCAACAGAGCCGCTCTACTGCTCCTCCGGACAACGGATACAACGCACCGGACAGCCCTGGAATCGGCTGATAGCGAAGTTGTAGTGAATGTTGCTCTGGAAGTAGTGAGCCATTCCGCGTCGGTTGTTACACTCATTGACGAAAGAACTACCGAATGCACCTGTATCGGGGTTATAAGTGCCGGTGCTCATCTGGCCGCCATTCTCGCTCACTTCGGCAGGTGTTGCAGTCCATAAGTATGCCTGACCCTGGTTCTGGTGTCGCCAACTACTCGAAGTGTCGGAACTCAACAGACCTACGATACCCATCTTTGGCAGATAGGTTATATTGTTGTTGTAACTCAACGAGATAACCTGGCTTTTGTATTTTGCCGAGTTGATACCCTCTTCATTGATTCCCTCCTTGTCGTTGAACTGACCGAATATATCGACAGGTGGCACCATATAGCCGTATGGGCACGGGTCGAAGGCACTCTTCTTGTAGTTTCCGTCTTCGGAGTAACCCCACATTCGCAGATAACTGTCGGTCTCCGGATTCTTCTCGGTGTTGGAGCAGAGGTCGGCAGGGGCGTATGGAGCCAATACCGAAGTGCTCAACGTATTGGCTGGCACGATGTATCGTGTTGTAACCAACGTCGGGGTAGAGCCTTTGTAGTAGTAATTATAGAGATTCTGGCCAATAGCCATTGTGTTGTAGTCTCGGTTGAAGCGGTTTTTAAGATATGCGTACATACCCGGATAAGGGATATTGTAGCCCCAGCAATAGAAGAGGCCTGCCGTACGAACATCGAAAGTCTCAGCGTTATTTATGAGCGAAGTAGTCAGAGCCTCTCTTGCGCCGAGGTTGCGGTCGAGCATAAAGACACCCTTGGCCACCTCAACATCGGTGAGCGTATCGGTGATGGACCAGATGTGCCAACTCCAAAGTGCTGTACCACCGAAATATACGGTCACTACGGCATTGCCGGCTTCGGTGGTCTTGAAGTATATGTAGTCCTCATCTTTGAGCAGTGTCGAGAGCGAGCCGTTGGCCTTGACAGGGTAGTCGCCGATAAGGGTGTCGCTATACACGCCCATAGCCGCCATACCCGCAGCACCACGACCGCAGACATTGGCCTTAAACTTATAGAGTTTGTTAGGCTTGACGACAAAGCAGTTCGATGGTTTCAACTCTTCGGCCTCCTCGGTCACCTCGCCATTTAGTTGGAGCGTCTTGAAGAATGTGTTTGGACTCTTCTCCTCGGTCCACAGAGGGGATATTTGAGGTGTAACCTTTGGTGTTTTGATTGTTGCCGGAAGCACATAGACGGAGTTGGCCTTCAACTGTCCGCCATTGCTTTTGATTGAGCGCGAGGTCTGGAACACGCCTCGGTTGGTCACAATCTCGGCCACGAGTTTCTTGTCGCCGATATTTATCGGATTGACAACCACCCACACGTCGATAGCCTCGCTGTCGGTTGTACCGGGTACGACCGTCTCGTTTGCGAGATTGCACTCGACAATCCAACTGTATGAGTCTTTGTTAAATTTGATTGTTGGCTGCTTTTCGGTTATGTCGGCCGTGAAATTTCCCGCCAACATATAGTCGGTGCCGAAGAGTGGGTGCATATCGGAGCCGTCGTTGGTCGGCTCGGCCACGAATACGCGCACCCCCGAGACCTTTACGCCCGAGAAGTCCTCGGTCTCGCCACCGACACCCTTTGCGCGATACTTAACTTTAAAGTTGAGTATCGAGAAGCGGTTGGTAAAGGTGAGGGTTGCTCCATTGTTGTTGGGAGCCTCCGCATTGGCCGTCTCGAAGAGATATTTGCCGATGTGTGTACCCTCGCTGTCGGTTTGGGTCTGCGTTGCGTTCAGCGTACCCGCTACGGCTGTGGGCGAAACGCCCGCATTGGGGTTGTAGGGCGAGTAGGCGTAGTAGGAGTGGTTGCCCTCCGTCTCATCGCCGAGGAGTTTGCCCACAAAGTGAGCCTCGCTAACACCTCGCCCCGAAATCGAGGTGAAGCGGCAGTTGTTTTCGGTCGTAGGGCCGTCGAGATAGAGGCCTATGGCATCGCCCTTATCCCAAACCAGCGAGTAGGAGCCGGTTGAGGTTGAGGAGTTGGCACCAACCTCGCTCACATAGGCGCGAGATTCGTCCTGACCCGCTATAATGGTTATATTGCGACCCTCCGGGTTGCCGTTGATGGGGCTCTCCAACTCGGCCTTATAACACCCTGCCATTAGCAGAGTTGCTGCAATGAATATAGTAGTTTTTCTCATAATCACTTTTAGGTTTTGGTTAATCCTCCTCTTCGTAGAAAGAGTCTCCTCCCGTGTGGCCGCCATCGTTGGAGGTTGAGAGCATAAAACCCTGTTCCGGTTCACAGCACCACAACTCAATCAGTGGTGCTACATACCTGCGTTTTTCAAAGATATCCATCATTTTATACCTATAAATTTATAATGTGTATATTTCAGCGAAGTTTGTCAGTAGTGCGTGGCCCACCATCTGATAATAGACAGCGCAATATGACACACAACGTCTCTGATTCGGTGTCGTGACAACATTGCCCGCTTGTAACTCGCTGAATATCATTAAATTACCCCCCCCTATACACGAATATAGGGGAGGGGGCATATTGCTCCATAAAATCCGGTAATCTAACTTTAACCATTGCAAAGGTAGTGATTTTAGTGTGTCGTTGTTCTCTTCGAGGCGTTTTTTTTTGTGTGCGGGTCGAAAAAGCCGCTTCGAGCGACATTTGTGGGGTGGTAAACTGCGGAAAAATGTAATTTATGAGTATAATATTGGCTAAACTCTGCAAATTTTTACTATTTTTGTGGAGATATGAGTAAAGATAGATTGATATTTGTAACCAATGATGATAGTTATGCATCAAAAGGTTTTGCGGCGGCAATAGAGGTTGCACGCCGTTTTGGTCGTGTTATTGCGATTGCTCCGGAGTATCCGCAGAGCGGAATGAGTCAGGCCATAACCATCTACAACCCGCTCTATTTGCGTACGGTGCGTGATGAGGAGGATGTTAAGGTGTACGCTTTGTCGGGCACACCGGTCGATTGTGTGAAGTTTGCATTCGACCACCTACTTGCTGATTTGAAGATAGATCTCACTATTTCGGGCGTTAATCACGGTTCGAATGCTGCGGTGAATGTGCTCTATTCGGGCACGATGGGAGCCGCCATCGAGTCGTCGTTCTACCATATTCCTTCTGTTGGATTGTCGGTGCTCGACCACTCGGCCGATGCCGATTTTGATGTGGCTGTCGAGTACGGTACACGCATTGTAGAGGCGGTGTTGGAGAACGATCTTCCGCGCCCGCTGTGTCTGAACGTGAACTTCCCGATTCTGCCGAAGGAGGAGATTCGTGGCATCCGCATATGTCGTCAGACGCGTGGCTATTGGCATGAGGATTTCTATCAGCGCGAAGATCCACACGGTCGTCGCTACTATTGGCTCACCGGTGCTTTCGATAACCACGAGCCGGAGGCGGAGGATACCGACGAGTGGGCACTCGCACACGGTTACGTTTCGGTTGTTCCGGTTCAGGTCGATATGACCTGCTACGAGCAGTTGAGTCCGCTGAAAAAGGTATTATAATACGATACACGCGATATGGAGACGGATGTGCTGTTGAGAATATTGCTGATTCTTGCCATCGTGATTGATGCCGTGGCAACCATCTATGCATTTACGCTGATTCGTCGTACGAAGTACAATTCGATTTGGATTTTGTGTCTGGTCGGTTTTACGGTGATGACTGTCGAGCGTTGCTGCCAGATGGCGTTGCTCAACGGCATACGGTTGGATGTGTCGTTGTTCGTATTCTTTGGTTTTGCCATTTCGATTTTTATATCCGTTGCCGTACTGCTTGCCAATCGGTTGGTGGAGTATCTCGACCGTGTCGATTTGCAACGCCAGATGTTCAACCGACGCATCCTGACGGCCGTACTCCGTACGGAGGAGCGTTCTCGTTTGAACTTTGCCAAGGAGTTGCACGACGGTCTGGGCCCATTGCTTTCGTCGGCGAAGATGTCGCTCTCGGCACTCTCGCACGATGGCATTTCGGAGGAGCAGGTGGCGATTCTGCGTAATACGGCCTACGTTATCGATGAGGCGATTCGTTCGGTGCGCGAAATATCGAACAATATGTCGCCACAAGTCTTGAACGATTTTGGTTTGGCACAAGGTGTAAAGAACTTTATTTCGCGCAGCGTGTCGTTGCACGGTGTGGAGATTTCGTATAAGACCAATCTGCGGGACGAGCGTTTCGATAACGATGTGGAGGTTATTATCTATCGCATCATCTGCGAGTTGATAAACAATTCGCTCAAACACTCCGGCTGTTCGCTTATTACGCTGACGCTCAACTTCAATGGCAAGCGCCTGCGACTCGAATATGCAGATAATGGCAAGGGTTTCAACCCACAGACGGTGGCCGATTGCGGTATGGGTTTGTCAAATATTGCTTCGCGCGTAAATTCACTTAATGGCGTGTACGAGATTGCGAGCCGCAATGGCGAGGGTATGCGTGCCGTGGTGGCGGTCGATGTGGATAAAGCGCCTTCGGTGGCACAAATAAAAAAATAGAGAATGGCACACGTTGAAGACATAAAGATAGTGCTTGTCGATGACCATACGCTCTTTCGCAACGGAATGAAGGGGCTGCTCGATAGTCGCAAGGGTTATCGCGTGACGGGCGAGTTTTCGGACGGCGCGGAGTTTGTCGATGGATTGGAGTCGATAGATGCCGATGTGGTGTTTATGGATATCTCGATGCCGGTGATGAATGGCGATGAAGCGACACGTCTCGCGCTGCAACGGCGTCCGGAAATGCGTATTGTTAGTTTGTCGATGTTCGGTGAGGACCAATATTGTATCCGTATGGCGAATGCCGGTGCGAAGGGCTTTTTGCGTAAGGATTCGAGCATAGACACAGTCTTTGAGGCGATAGACGTAGTGATGGCGGGCGACGAGTATTTCAGCGACGAGATGTTGCACTCGATTCGTCTGTCAATGCGCGGTAATGGTGATAATCCCGATACGCTCTCGGAGCGCGAGGTGGATGTTCTGCTCGGTATCTGCCGTGGCCTTTCGACGCAGGAGATTGCCGACGCGCTATACATATCGAAACGTACGGTGGATGCCCATCGTGCCAATATTCTCGAAAAAACGGGCTGCAAAAACACTGCATCGCTCGTTGTGTATGCCATTAAAAATCAGTTGGTAGAGATTTAATTCTCGCACATTGTCTTGCTCTGCCTTATGGATATTGTTGATTTCAGAGAGTTTTGTTTGACGCTTCCCGAGGTCGAGGAGTCGATGCCATTTGGAGATACAACGCTGGTCTTTAAGATTGGAGGCAAGATTTTCGCAATGGTAGGGCTCGACCGTGCCGACCATATTGCCGTCAAGTGCGACCCTGATCGTGCACTCGTGTTGCGCGACAGCTATTGGCAGATTCGCGCGGCGTGGCACCTTAACAAACGTCATTGGAACGATATCTATTTCGAAGGCCTTACGGACGAGTTCGTGCGCCGCGAGATACGTCACTCATATATGCTTGTCTTGCAGGGCGTTTCGCCCAAGTCGCTCCGCGAGCAGTTGTGTGCGATTGCTGCCGAGGAGGGCGTCGTTGACGATGCAGAGATAGGGTAGAGCGCATCGCCCAAAGCGAGAAGATGGGGTGAGCGTGGCGGATGTCATGTTTGCCTTGCGGGCAAAACATAAAGAGAGGGTTGGCCATACATAGCCAACCCTCTCTTTTTATAGGTGTCGTTCCCGATTCTACTTGTTGTAGAGGAACTCTACGTCCGATTTCAGACCTACGACAAGATTGTCGTACTCGCGCAGACCCGTACCGCCAGGGATGAGGTGACCGCAGATAACGTTCTCCTTCAAATTCTCCAATGGGTCGGTCTTTGCCTGAATTGCTGCCTCGTTGAGAACCTTGGTGGTCTCCTGGAACGATGCTGCCGAGATGAAGCTCGACGTCTGCAATGCGGCGCGGGTGATACCTTGCAGCACCTGATTCGATGTTGCCGGTACGATAGGACGCACCTCGACAATCTGCAAATCGCGACGTTTGAGAGCCGAGTTCTCGTCGCGCAACTTGCGCATCGAGATAATCTGGCCCGGATGTACGTTCTGCGAATCGCCTGCCGACGTTACGACTACCTTGTCATACAACTCGTCGTTCACGTCCATAAACTCCCACTTATCGACAATCTGGTTCTCGAAGAAGCGCGAATCTCCCGGATCCTCGATTTGAACCTTGTTCATCATCTGACGAACGATAACCTCGAAGTGTTTGTCGTTAATCTTTACACCCTGCATACGGTAAACCTCCTGTACCTCGTTCACGATGTACTCCTGAACGCGCGTAGGACCGAGGATACGCAGAATGTCGCTCGGCGTGATTGCTCCGTCCGACAACGGCATACCAGCCTTAACGTAGTCGTTCTCCTGAACGATAATCTGACGCGACAGTGGTACGAGATACTTGCGAACCTCACCCGACTTCGATGTAACAGCGATTTCGCGGTTACCACGCTTGATCTTGCCGAATGTTACCTCACCGTCAATCTCCGAAACGATAGCCGGATTCGATGGGTTACGAGCCTCGAAGAGCTCCGTTACACGTGGCAGACCACCGGTGATATCGCCGCCGCCCTTACCTACGACACGCGGAATCTTGAAGAGGATGTCGCCGATGCGAATCTTTGCATTGTCCTTAACGGCAACGTGTGCCGAAACCGGAAGGTTGTATGCCTTAATCTCTTCACCTGCCTTGTCGAGAATCTTGATGACTGGGTTCTTCGTACGGTCTTTCGACTCTATGATGACGCGCTCCGACATACCGGT
This sequence comes from Alistipes sp., assembly GCA_017654125.1. Taxonomy (GTDB): domain Bacteria; phylum Bacteroidota; class Bacteroidia; order Bacteroidales; family Rikenellaceae; genus Alistipes. The sequence goes on from JAFNYX010000025.1 coordinate 10,415, forward strand.
CTGCTCGTCTCGCTCCTCACGATAGGTAACACCCTCGATGACATTATCATACGAGACTTTACCCTCGTTCTCGGCGATAACGACTGCGTTGTATGGATCCCACTCGCAAATCAAATCGCCCTTCTTGACCATTGCGCCATCCTCGATGAAGAGGGTTGCGCCGTATGGCAATGTGTGAGTATAGAGTACGATTTCTGTCTTTGGATCAACGATGCGGAACTCCGACTGGCGCGAGATAACGAGGTTAATCGCCTCGCCCTGCGAGTTCTTGCCCTTAACGGTACGCAACTCGTCGATATCCAAACGACCTTCATATTTCGAAACAACATTGGTCTCAACGGTCGAGCCACCCGCAACACCACCGACGTGGAACGTACGGAGTGTCAGCTGTGTACCCGGCTCACCGATAGACTGTGCTGCGATGACACCGACAACCTCACCCTTCTGTACCATACGTGCGGTAGCGAGGTTACGGCCGTAACACTTCGCACATACACCGCGACGCGACGTACAGGTGAGTACCGAACGGATATCAACCGACTCGATAGGCGACTTCTCGATTGCCGTAGCGATGCTTTCGGTAATCTCTTCGCCAGCCTTGCAGAGTACTTCGCCGGTGAGTGGGTGGATAACGTCGTTGAGTGCCGTACGACCAAGGATACGGTCGTAGAGCGTCTGCACAACGTCGTCGTTACGCTTGATAGCCGTAGCTGTCAAACCACGCAACGTACCGCAATCCTCCTCGGTGATGATAACGTCCTGTGCAACATCGACCAAACGACGTGTCAGGTAACCTGCATCGGCTGTCTTCAACGCGGTATCGGCCAAACCCTTACGAGCACCGTGCGTCGAGATGAAGTACTCCAACACCGAAAGACCCTCCTTAAAGTTCGACAAGATCGGGTTCTCGATAACCTGCTGACCACCTTCAACACCCGACTTCTGCGGTTTTGCCATCAGACCACGCATACCCGAGAGCTGACGAATCTGCTCTCGCGAACCAC
>JAFNYX010000026.1 GCA_017654125.1 Alistipes sp.
AGGTCTTGCATTCAACTTTTGCTCCGCGCTGAAAAAGGTATATTGCAAGCCAACTACTCCGCCAAGTTTGGGTAGTTCTGTATTCGACGGCAACGCCTCCGGCAAAAGAATTTATGTACCGACAGCTTCGGTTGATGCTTATAAAGCGGCAACACGTTGGAGCTCGTACGCCTCGGCAATCTATCCGTACGAGTTTTAAGCAGGCGTTCCGCTAACGCACACACGCAACCGCAAGTGCTTTCGAGCAACTTGCGGTTGTTGCTTTTTTATAGGGTCGGGTAAGGTCAAATAGGGTCAAGTAAGGTCAAGTAGCGTCCTCTGCCAAAAAAACATTTGCCGCCACCTCCATAGCGCGGGTAGAGTTTACTCTCACACCACACCCCCACAAAAGAAAACCCCTCCGGGGAGGAGGGGCCTCTGCTGTCAAGCACGAACACAGCAGAACACACACTACTTATTACTATAAAAACACACACCGTGCTTGAGTTTTTTCAATATAGAAAAGTGTTTGTTTTTATTCTATTACATTTATCGTCTCATATGGCCGAATCGCGCACCTCCATTTGAATTACCCATGCCGACCGCACCCGTCGATTCTTTATAATCATAATCTTTCATCTGTGTCGAGCCTCGCTTACCGAAGTGACGCAGGTTATAGACAAACTGCACGCTGAAATAGCGGCCGATAACGCTGTTGGTCATATTTCGCGTAAAGCCGGAGCCGGTCGAACGCACAAACGCCGTATTTTGGTTTGCAACGTCATTCACACCAATCTGTATCTCGCCTCGCTGATTGCGGAATACCTTCTTACCAAGATAGAGGTTACACAACACATAGCTCTCGTCGTAGTCGGTCGTAAAGCCCTTGTACTGCACGAACGAACACGAAGCCGTAAAAGTGAAGCCCTTCCAGAATACCCACTTCAACGTTCCGGAAGCTGTATGGTTGAAGTAATTGTTCTTACCGCCATTCTTGGCAGAGGTATTCCACGCCTGATTGTACGTACCCTGCCACGAGAGCGTAAAGTCGATATTCTCCGAAATGTTGCTACCGAGCGTTACCGATGCATCGTAGCCGATGTTGTTGGCGTGGTTAATGGTGTACTTATGGTTAATCATATCCTGAACACTGCCATATACGGCCGACGGCTGGACTGTATAATTCACACCCGCCATGATGTTCAAATTACACTTCATAAACGAAAGTGGCAAACCCAAACTCATGTGTGTGCGCAAATTCCAATATCCGCTTAGGTTCTCATACGAAGTGATACGCTGCGGCGTATAGTTCTTACCATCCTGATTGCTCGGAATCTCCACATCACCAAACTGCGACAACTCGAAACCGGCCGGGCAGTAGAGCGTCGAAGAGGAGATATAGTTCTGCTGCGTATGCGCCGAGAACATCCACATAAACGTACGACCCTTCTCCAAGTTGGAGTGCACATAGTGGAAATTGAGACGGTGCATAAACGACGGCACGAGATTGCGGTTACCGATACTCAAATACTGCGGCGACGAAACGTCGAAAATGTTTTGCAACTGCGCCACATCAGGAGCTGTCGTACCCGAACGCAAGAACATACGAATCGAATTCTCACGATTAATCGCGAAGTTCAACATACCAAAGTAGGTCACATTGTCGAACTTTCTTTTAATCTGGTCGCTTTGACCGCCACCAATCTTTCCATCGAGCTGCGAATATTGATAATAGACGTTGGCCACAATCGTATTCTTATTCTTTGAATAACGGAAGCCGGGGCCGACTCTATGTGTCCAATAACCGCTCTCACTCGAAATAGTCATAGGTGTATTCGGTATAGGATTGCCAAACTCCGAATCAGTGTAGAATGCTTTCTGATCGGAAAGTTCGTTCTCGAATGAGAAGCGGTATTGGATGCTTAATTGACAACTTTGTGAAAGTGGCTCGTTATATACCAAACTACCGCGGACACCATACTCGTGGTTTGGTGCAGTGATATGCTGGTAAACGGGTGAGTATAGCAACGGATTATTCTTCATATCTTGCCACGACGCGCCCTCGCCAAAATATTGATTATACAAATCGGAATATGCACCGATAGCAGCCGCCTCGTTCGATGCAAGGCGTCTCTCGTTGCGACGATCACGATAGTTGAAACGACCGTCAATAGTCATCGTTCTGCCCGGCTTGCCGATTTTCAGTCGATACTGCAAAAACTCAGAGAAATAGAGACCATGCGACTTTCTATTAGTCTCATCGTCTTGATAGAGCAGTCCGCTCTCGCCATATTGATAACCCAATGTAGTCGAATACGGTGTATTACCTTGATACGACAGCGACGTACGCGACATGAGCGATTGGTTGCGCGAAATCTTCCAATCCAATCGAGCATTGAAGCGGTGGTTATTGTTTACGGTCTTCGAGAAGCCCTCCGTATGCAGTGTATCCACCGGCGAAGGGTCCTCGTACCAAGTATCACTTACCGAAAGGTTTTTCGTATTGGCATTATTGAAAAAGTAGCTTCCCTGGAACTTAACCTGCTCCTTGCGCCCCCACGTGTCGGAATAGTTCAAACCGATTGCATTAACCAGCGCTACACCGCTCTGTGGACGCACCATATACTGTCCGAAGCCACGGCGACCACCGCCCTGACCCGTTCCGCCACTTACGCCAAGAATATCCTCAAACGAGAAGTTCTGTTGGTTGATGTTATTGAACAGACCGATAACCGACAATCGGCTGTCGCCCTGGAAGAAATTGACATTACCTCCAACGACATACTTATGGTTCGAGGTAACCTCGTCAGTCTCCGGCTGATAACCATAGCCGGCATACATCTTACCGAACTGGCCCTGCTTCATACCCGGCTTTGTCACGATATTGAGTGCTTTATAACCCTCGCCATCATCCATTCCCGAGAACTCGGCCTGGTCGCTCAACTTGTTGAATACCTCGATACGATCCACGGCCTCCGCAGGCAACGATTTGATTGCGGTACTTACATCGTCACCGAAGAACTCTTTACCATCGACAAAAATCTTCTTAATCTCCTCACCCTGAGCCTCGACCGTACCATTATTGAGTGTGATACCCGGCATCTTCTTCAACAATCCCTCGACATCGGCATCGTTTGCCACCTTAAATGCGCCCGCATTATAACTTAATGTGTCGCCATTTTGCGACGCACGCAACGACTTAACCTCTTTAACGACGGTCTCGATGCGAGTCGAAGCCTCCTTCATGGTCAATTTACCCAACGCCAAAGTAGGAGATGACACCTTAAATGTTTTTGTCAAATCCTCATATCCGAGAAATGTTGCAACGATGGTGTATTCGCCATAAACGACACCAGAAATTTCAGCAACACCATTATATCCAGACGTGTAATACTTTTTCTTATCAGGATTGGAGGTAGGATACAACTCAATAACCGCACCCATAACTCCTGCTTTGGTTGCAGAATCAATTAATGACAACGACACTTTTGCCGTCTGTTGAGCAAAGCTCGTAGCGACAAACATCGCCATCAAACACATAACGATTATACGCTTCATACTATTTTTTTTGATTTGCTGTGCAAAAGTAACAAAAGTGATCTACATAAGACCGATAGCATCGGTGAATCGACCAAATTCGGGGGTAAAACGACCTACGCCTTTGGCGAGCCAACCAACCATGCCTTAAATTCCGGGACACGTGCTTTGGAGATGATAATCTTCTCCGGTGTATCGAGCGTCAGATTCAGCAACAAACGGCTACCAAACCAAACAGAAATATCCTTCACCGCTTCACGTGAAATTATAAATTGACGGTTTGCACGAAAATACATATTCGACGGTAGCAACTGCTGCAACGATTCGAGAGTGCGCTCTATCGGATAACGCTCGCCCTTGAAGTTGAATGCCGACACGCGCTCTTCGCTTGTATAGAAGAAGGCCACATCCTCACTTGCAAGCGGTATGATTTTATCGCGAAAACGAACCAAAAATGTCCGTTGTTCAGCCACTGCCTTTTGTGCCATAGCATCCACTCGCTCGACGTACGCCTTTTGGTCGGCATTGGTCAGCATACGCCACTTCTCAATAGCGCGCAATACCTCCTGTTCGTTTATCGGTTTCAAAATATAATCAATACCGTTCACCTTAAACGCTTCCAATGCGTATTGGTCGTACGCTGTCGTGAAGATTATCGGCGCATCAACCTTTACGGAGTCGAAGATGCGGAATGATTTACCGTCCGAGAGGTGGATGTCCATAAACACCAAATCGGGTGTCGGGTTCGCCCGAAACCACTCCACGCTATCAACCACAGTATCAATCACATCGAGAATCTCTACATCGGGAGCTATCTCTTTCAGTATGGCAGTCAGATTTTGCGCAGCAGCTGTCTCGTCCTCTACAATTAATACCTTCATATTGTGAAAACTGTTTTTAAGCAATCATATTTTTAAGTGGCAACTTAACCACAAACTCCTTGTCGCTCTGCACAACCTCAATATCGCAACCGAGCATCAGCGCATAACGACTTCGGATATTCTCCAATCCCGTTCCTGTACCAACCTGCTCTTCGAGCAACGGACGACGCTCGTTGGCTACAATCAGGCAACCATCCTCCGTATAAATACGCACATGAAACGGATTTTTTGCGGTTATCGTATTGTGTTTAACCGCATTGCCAATCAACGGCTGTATAGACAATGCAGGCAATCGCCAATCCATATACTCCTCCGCAATTTCGAAATCGAAGAATATTTTATCCGCATAACGAATACGAAACAGATAACAATACGCCTCGGCAAACTGCATCTCGTCGCGCAACGCCACAAGCTCCGAATTGTTGCCATTCTGGGTGATGTATCGAAACGTGTACGAGAGTTGGTCGATATACTCCAACGCACGACGATTATCTTTTTCTCGCACGAGCATTGAGAGCGAATTGAGCGAATTGAAGAAGAAGTGCGGGTTAATCTGGCTGACCAACATATTGTAACGCGTCGTTAGATTCTCGTTTTTCAGTTGTTCGTTCTCCAATACCACTTGTTGGCGTTGATAGGTCAATATGTATATCTGCGAATAGAGCAGCACCACGACCACACTAAACAGACACTTCAACATCACGACAAAATTTATCAGGTTACGTCCCTGATAGACTAAAATCATCTCATCCGTGCGATAATTGACAACCGGAGCCAGGAAGTAGGCAACAACCGTAATCAGCACCGACAATATGGCACGTTCGGCAAACGTCCGCCAAGTTTGCGACTGTTTTTTACGAGGAATATTGATTAGCAACAAAATCAGCGCAATCAATATATAATACATAATCTGAAAGATCATTTCCTGCGTTCGATGCGGACGATTATACATCGCAGCCGCATCAAATGGGGCCCCATTATGAATCAAGATTTTCTTCACCGACAAGTGGCCCGACTTATAATAATCCTGCAAACCGGCCTCAGCCTCTATCTCATCGCCCGTTTTCAGTTCCAACTGACGTATCATACGACGTTCGACATAGACACTATCGCCCGCCTCGGTAATCAGATATCCGTAACCATCAACACTGACCGACAATCGACCCGCAACCTGCTGTTCTTCCGCCTTATCGCGTTGCAAAAAGTTGGTTTCCGACGGATTTACAACCAACAGCAACAGGTACGAGAAATTGGCAATCAAGCTGATAGCCACCGCTACCAGCAAAAATGACAGCCACGACGATTTACGCCTCACGTTCATAACGGCTACTCCTCCGTCTTTTCGTCATACCACGACGCATACATACGATAATCGCGTGCGATACGGCCTATAATCTCTTCGCGCTGTGCTGGTGTCACCTCTTTAACCTTCTTGGCGGGTACACCGGCATACACCGAATTAGGCTCCAATTTCGAATTTGAGAGCACCAACGCGTTAGCTGCAATGATGCAGCCCGAAGCCACGACAGCATTGTCCAAAATCGTTGCACCCATTCCGATAAGACAGTTATCCTCGATTATCGCGCCATGAATCGTTGCATTGTGACCCACCGACACATCATTACCGATATGCGTCTGCGACGGATGTGGCGAACCATCATAGAGCGTATGAATAACCGTACCGTCTTGAATATTCGTACGGTCACCGATAGTAATTTTATTCACATCACCACGCAATACGACATTGTACCAAATAGACGAATCGCGACCAACGCTAACATCGCCGATAAGCACAGCTGTCTCTGCCACGAATGTTCCCTCGCCAACCTCAGGCGTATGATTTCTTACAGATTTAATGTATGCCATAGTTATATTTATATTTTTGTATATTCTACAAATGTTTTGCCTCCTGCCAATACGACTCCAACTCATCGAGTGGCGTCTCGTTCATCATTTTGCCCTGCTCGACAACTCGTTTCTCAACATGATTAAAACGCGATATGAATTTAAGATTTGTACGCTCCAATGCATTTTCCGGGTCAATTCCGTACAATCGGCATGCATTTATAAGTGCAAAGAACAGATCGCCTATTTCGCCCTCCAAATCGCTCTTGTTACCAGAACGCATTTCAACCTCCACTTCTGCAAGTTCCTCTCGCACCTTATCCCACACATCATCACGCTTCTCCCAATCGAAGCCCGATGCCGCAGCTTTTTCGCCAACGCGAAACGCCTTGACCATTGCAGGCAGCGAACGCGGAACACCCCCGAGAATACCGCTCTTGCGCTCTTTCTTGCGCAACTTCAACGCCTCCCAGTTCTGCTTAACCTCCTCAGGAGAATCAGCCAACACATCGCCATACACATGAGGATGACGATATATCAATTTATCGCACAGCGCATTGCAAACATCAGCATAGTCGAACTTGCCCTGCTCGTCAGCCATCTTCGAATAGAAGACGACGTGCAACAACACATCGCCCAGCTCCTCCTTAATGCCCTCCATATCGCCGGCCGTAATAGCATCAACCAACTCGAAAGTCTCCTCAATCGTGTTTTTACGGAGCGATTCAAATGTCTGCTCCCTATCCCACGGACACTGCTCTCGCAAAGTATCCATAACCTCCAAAAGGCGAGCCGTGGCCTCCAATTTTTTATTCATCATAATCAAATTGCAAATTTGCCACAAATATAGTAATTTTGTTGCAAACAAAATAAGTAATATTGTACTATGAAACTTAAATTACTCTTCGCGTTATTGTTTGCTACGCACATTGCCACAGCATCCAATATTATACCCGAACCAAAAAGCTTCAAAAACGAGTCGGGGCACTTCACCATAACTCCGAAAACAGCTCTTGTCTATAACAGCGCAGTACGCGAGGCGGCAACCTATCTGCTTGAATATATTCCATTTCGGCAGATTCTCTCGTCGAACAAAACAATGCCCGGCGACATATTCCTCACGATAAACGATTTTTGGGACGAAGAGGAGTATCGACTCACAATCGACAAAAATAACATCCGCATCGAAGGTGGTGGCTACGGAGGCGTATTTAACGGAATACAGACACTATTACAGATGATGCCGAGCGAGATATACACCCGCAAATGTCGTCTGCCTATCGAAGTGCCGTTTGCCGAAATACACGATGCGCCAAAACTATCGTACCGCGGTTTTATGCTTGACGTGGCGCGCACTTGGATTCCTACCGAGCGCGTAAAACGCTACATTGACCTTATGGCATACCACAAACTCAACAAACTTCACTTCCATCTTACGGACGATGAGGGTTGGCGTATTGAATTAAAGTCTCACCCGGAGTTTGCCTCCATCGGAGGTTTTAGAGGTGGCGACTCTCCCGTACATCCGCGATATGCGAAGTTCGACGAGCGATGGGGTGGTTACTATACACAGGATGAATTGCGCGACATCGTGGCATACGCCGCACAACGCAACATAGAGGTAATTCCAGAAATCGACATGCCGGGCCACAGCAAAGCCCTCGGAGCCATTCATCACGACATTCTCTGCAACTTTGAACCAAACACAGCCTCGACCAACGGTTTGGATATCCGCAATGTGTGGTGTGCTGCAAAAGAGAGCAACTATGCAATCGTCGAAGACATAATCAAAGAGATGAGCGGCATCTTTACGTCGGAATACATCCACATCGGCGGCGACGAGGTAGATATGTCGCAATGGCGCGCATGCCCTGATTGCCAACGTCTAAAAAAAGAGAAGGGTTTGACCGACGAACACCAAATCGAGGACTACTTCATCTCGCGCGTCACCAACATCCTCACCAAGTACGGCAAGAAACCTGCCGTATGGCACGAAGCAATCGAGGGCGGTTTGCTACCAACAAGCACCCGTGTATACGGATGGAAAAGTATCAGACACTGCAAACAATCGACCGAGCGCGGCTATCCGACAATCGTCATGCCGGGCGAATATTTCTACCTCGACATGAAGCAGTCTGACCGAGAAGAGGGGCACATATGGGCAGCAATTATTGACACCAAACGTCTGCACTCGTTCGACCTTAGCAACTATGGTTTTTCGGCAGCACAGAGCCGAAATATTGCCGGTATTGAAGCTTCATTTTTCAGCGAATTGTACATAGCCAATCGACCAGAGAGCAACGACTATCTCGACTATATGCTTTTCCCGCGCTTGTGTGCCGTATCGGAAATTGCATGGAGCAATTCGCGACGTTCTTGGTCGGATTTCTACACCTCTCTGCGCACTTCACACTACGACCGCATGCAGGCAATGGGTATAGCCTTCCGACTCTCAACACCGGAGGTCACGTACGCCGATGGAAAGTTGAGCGCATCGGTCGATGATAGTTCTACCATATATTATATAGACGAACGCAGCGGACGCGAAGTACGTTATACCAAGCCACTCGAATGTATCACGCCGGAGTATATCGCTTTCCGTAGTCGCTACGGTTCGGCGCGGAGCCGATTGACAGGAAGTGCGGAGTATCTGCGCTTGCTGACCCCTACGGTAACAATCACCTCTTCGATGCCTTGCTCAACAAAGGCACCACTTACCAATCCTGCGAAATACACCAACTCCATTGCTCGAACTACGCGCGCCGCAAAGAGTGGTGATTGGATAGAGTATCGTTTCGCAGAGCCGCTCTCGTGCCGCGAAATATCCGTTCAGACCGGACACATACATCTGCGTCGCTGCCTCTTTTTGAAGGGTTACGCAGAGGTGAGTTACGACGGCAATAATTTCATTCGCACAGGCGAACTTATCGAAGGAGGAGCCGTCATTCGCCCGACAGCAAAGGTCCATGCCATTAGGGTAGTGGCCACTACTCGTAGCGATGCCGAAAACAATGTCGTCATCGGTCCTCTACGAATCAGATAAACCGCTCACGAAAACTAAAGAATATCAATAACAAAATTCTCCTGCCCCCCAAAAAAAAGAAATGATGCAAAAAGCGACTACTTTTTGCATCATTTCTTTAATATCACTACCTACAGAATTACTCCTGCTTGAAAATTCGCATAATAAAACCACCTCCAGGAGCCATCTTTATCGACACCACACCCTGTGGCGACAACACGAAGTTCTCCTTGGTGTAATCCGAAGCTATGCGGTGGGCATTCGCACCATCGCGGAACAATTCCACACGCCATACGCCTTCGCCCACAATCTTGGACAAATCCACATCGACGCTTCTCGAATCCCAATTGGTCATACCGCCGACATACCAGACATCGGCCGATTTGCGAGCCGTTATTACATACTCTCCAATCTTTCCATCAAGCACAACCGTATCATCCCACACCGTCGGTACCGAGGCTATAAACTCCGCACACTCGTGCTCTTTGCGATATGCCGTCGGAGAGTCGCACAACATCGAGAGCGGAGAGAAAAAGATGGCATATGCGGCAAGCTGATGACAACGTGTGCCCTGACTCATCGGCTCGCGCCTTACCGGGCGATAGTTCTTGCGAATAGCATTGCGCATTGCGCCCTGTGTATAATCTATCGGGCCTGCAACCATACGGATAAACGGCATTGTGACATCGTATATCATCTGATCAACGCTCTCTTTGCTCCACTTCATCTGTTCCAAACCAAAAACCCCCTCGAAATTGACAACATTCGGATATGTACGATTCAGGCCCGTAGGTTTATGGCAACCATGAAAATCAACCATCAGTTTATACTTTGCACATATCTCTGCTGCACGATAGTGGAACGAATTCATGAGCGTATCGTCTCTATCCATAAAATCAATCTTGAAACCCTTTACACCCATGGCCGAATAGTGGCGACAAACCTCTTCCATATTGCTGTTAAAGGCGTTGTATCCCGCCCAAAGAATTATACCGACACCTTTCAAGGCGGCATAATTAACAATCTCTTTCAGATCAATCTGCTCGACGACAGCCATCAGGTCGTTCTGATACTTTACAGCCCAGCCCTCGTCCAAAATAACATACTCTACACCATAATCGGCCGCGAAATCTATATATGCCTTATAGGTAGCAGTATTTATACCCGCTTCGAAATCCACACCTGCGAGGCCCCAGCAATTCCACCACTCCCAGGCAACCTTTCCAGGTGCAATCCATTCGGTATCCTCCACTCGACAAGGCGATGCGAGACGATAGACCATATCCGAAGCAGCGAGGTCACTATCCGTATCCGTAACAAGCACTATACGCCACGGAAATGTGCGCTTACCGCTACACTTGGCAATATAGTCGTGGCGAGAGCGTACGATGCCTTGCAACTTGTTGTGTCCTCCAACCTCGACCAAATCGGGCACCGGCGCAAAGCAACCCTTCAAATGCAAGCCTTTATCCGTATTGTGCAGGAACATGCCAGGATAATCCTCCACGTCACTCTCGGCGATGCACACCTTTACACCCTGAACATCCACAACAACAGGCGAGAATGCCAACCTTCCGCCATCGATCTCCGAGAGCGGGATATAATTATAGGTATTCTCAAACGAGGTAAAATATGGATCCTTTTTTGTTCCAGTAAGGTTGTTGTAAGCTATCCAGCATTTGTAATCGGACCCAAAATTAAACTCCGCGCACTCGTCATTAACCATAAAATCACCGCTGCGATTGGTGATAAAGCGATAGCATACACCCTCGTCATACGCTCTGAACTCAACGCCATAGCTACCCTTAAAATCCAACTTTATGCTGTTGTATCTCTCCGAGATGGTGTTACGATGATAGAATTTGGCCTCTATAAAACTGTTCACTGCACCCCTTGACACTTTCGAAAGACGGCATTGTTGGCCCAACACGACACCATCAGCAAGATATAATGCGATATCGGACGGCTCCAATACTCTTTTATGGTCATAATCAATCGTGTAGCTCAATTTTTCACCCACACAAATCGTTACTTCAATTCGACCATCAATCGAAATAAGTTTGTAACTCTTCTCTGCCGCAGTAGCAGAAAACAGGACAAATAATGCCGCAATAAACAATACAGAGCGTCTCATAATTTAATTTTAAGGGGTTAGGAATCCAACAAATTATATCACTGCAAAGATAAGAAATTATTTTGATTCCAAGGGAATAATTAGACGCAAAAAATCAACGGTCTCCATCCACAAAGGAATCGACCGACCGCAGCAGGCGAGAGCAGTGCAAGCGGAGGAGAGTAGGCGCAATCGAAGATTGGCAGTGTTGGGAATTGGCGACCGAAAACTTGTTTTCAAGGACGACAATTCACAATGCCGTAAATTGCGCAGCAATCGCCTACCACAAACCTCCGCGCAGATAACTCTGCCGAGTCGCCACCGGTTGAAGGTGATTTGCAAAATCACCAGCGACCGCCGCATCCTAAACTCACAAGAAACTACAAAAAAACTACAAGAAACTACAAACGCCATCGGAATCGACCGACCGCAGCAGGCGAGAGCAGTGCAAGCAGGGTAGGCGTAATCGAAGATTGTCGAAATTGGGAATTGGCGGATGAAAACTCGTTTTCAAAGACGACTATTCACAAGTACGACAGATTGCAAAGCAATCCGCCTACCGCTCTGCGCAGACAACACTGCCGAGCCGACACCGGTTGGATACAATCTACAAAATCACCCCATCCGACACAACAACCAACCGCACAAAGGAATCGACCGACCACAGCAGGCGAGAGCAGTGCAAGCAGGGTAGGCGTAATCGAAGATTGTCGAAATTGGGAATTGGCGGATGAAAACTCGTTTTCAAAGACGACTATTCACAAGTACGACAGATTGCAAAGCAATCCGCCTACCGCTCTGTGCAGACAACACTGCCGAGCCGACACCGGTTGAACGACTCTCGTCCCGAGTACAAAAAAAAGGAGGACTTAACAAAAAGTCCTCCTGGTACTCGGGACGGGAATCGAACCCGTACGGGCATTACTGCCCACAGGATTTTAAGTCCGGCGTGTCTACCTATTCCACCACCCGAGCATTGCTCCACATCCTGTAAAGCGGTGCAAATTTAAGATTTTATATCGGATTCTCCAAATCGACCATCTATATATTCGATGATTTTATCAGTTTGCGACGGCTCAAACCAGCGAATATCTGCATCTCTGCGAAACCACGTCATCTGACGTTTGGCATATCGGCGCGTATTTCGTTTTATCAGTTCAACCGCCTCGTCGCGCGTCGTCTTACCATCAAAGAAATCGAACATCTCCGAATATCCGACAGTTCGTAACGAATTGCAATTACGATAGGGTAGCACGGCTCGCGCTTCGCGTTCCAAACCCGCCTCCATCATTATATCCACACGCCGGTTGATGCGTTCATAAAGCACATCACGCGACATATCGACACCTATTTTCACTATCTCGAAATCGCGTTCCTTCTTGGCTCCTTTACGCAACGACGAGTACTTCTCACCAGTCGAAAGACACACCTCCAAAGCTCGCACAACACGTGCAGGATTGCATTTATCAACCTGCTCATAATACTCAGGATCGAGCCGATGTAACTCCTCGGAGAGCGACTCCACGCCCTCTGTTGCAAGACGTATCATCAACTGCTCTCGCAATGATTTATCAACATCTGGTAAATCGTCAATACCTTCACACAACGCACGCACGTACAGTCCGGAGCCACCGACAGCCACAACCGTATCATGTTCGGCAAAGAGCTCACCAAGGCGTTCAAGAGCTTGTCGCTCGTACTCTCCGCAATTAAACTCCTGCGTTAAGTCAAGTTCTCCTATAAAGTGATGCTCAACGGATTTTAGTTGCTCATCAGAAGGATATGCCGTACCAATGGGTAAACCTCGATACACTTGACGCGAATCGGTCGAAACAATAGGGGCATTATAACGTCGGGCAAGAACGATGCTCAAATCAGTCTTGCCCGATGCTGTTGCTCCCACAACTACAATAAGTCGTCGTTTAATATTCGTCATCATACGAATCGTCACCATCAAATTCGCCAAATTCGCCCATCATTTCGTCGAATATAGACCCTTCATCCGAAGAGACCGCATCAGGATCGTATTGATCAGGTACCGGCGCATTTTCAAACGCGACGCGAGGATATTCAAGCGAATTATTCGGTTGAGCAGCATTCACCAATTCCAAATAAAATGCGCGGTCGGCAATCATATCGAACTGATAAATCAATCGGTGACAATCCGCCACAGCCAACTCCGCCAATGTAATATCCGACATCGGAATTGGAGCATCCTCTCCGCCCATTCCATCACCCATATCCATCAACGTAAACTCACGCTGACGATTCCAATAATCATCGGCCGTAAAGAACGACGCCATACAATCGTCATATCCGACGGACTTGATGATAAAGTCGTGAAACGCCGCCAAAGTCATATCGGGCATCACCTCAAAATCGCGAACGAAGTTATCGTTTTCGTCGCTGAGCATTCTGAATTTTAGAATCATAGCAAATCGTTTCGTTAGCGTACTACTCAACCTTCACACAACGTACCTGCATCGCATTTGCGCGACGCGAAGGGTAGTTGAGATTAAACTTATTAATTGTACGAGTTGTCGTCAAGTCAAAGTACATACACGTTGCATACTTTCCATCCGACGTCGTACCGCTTGTCCAATAATAGCCTTCCCACGGCTCCGGAGTCGAAGGGAAAACATCCGTCTTATAGTTCATATTGGCAATCACACCATCGAAATAACTACGGAAACCTCCACCCAAGTAGAAGTACGAGTTTTGTCCATCACTCAGCGACCAACCAAAACGTTTACGAGCAACGTCGATATCCATACCATCCTCCTCCGCTGTGAGCGAAAGCACATCAAAATCTGTCTTTGCAGGAACTCGCCAACCATAAGGACATGGATCATAAACGCTTTTCTTTGCATTGCTCCACAAATTGCTGTTCGGATTGTGCAACCAGTCACCGATGCCATCGCCCTTTTCGCCGACACACGCCGGATTGATAATCATGGTTGTTGGGTGCTTAACGGCATATTCAATTGTACCTACCGTCTCGCTCGTCTCCTCCGTCTTTACATACTCCGCACTATTCGACGCATTAAACACCGTCTCATCGGAGCCATCGGCACAATTATAAGCTTTCGGACGCAAGAACGGATCTTTACGACCCCACTGGTAGTACAAACCATACGAAGCATGAATTTTAGCATTATCGTTCGCACCGTTGCTATTATCGAAAGCACCGAGGTTTACCTGCATAAACTTGCGACCATTAGCATACGTATCATACTCACCACACACATCCTTTGACACAACCCAAATGTGCCAGCTCCACACAATCTCTCCCTTCGAATCGTAGGCAGCAATTACAGCATTTCCTTCAACCAACACATGCTTGCCGTTCTCCAAAACGACATTACCTTTATCATCCTTTTTGCAGTCGATGAAGAACGATGCGGTCTGCAAATCATCATCATAATCAACATGTTGCAACAGAGCCGAATTGGATTGCCACAACAGCTTAACATCCGCCACATCCGACAATTTTTCGCCTGCGCCATTCGCCGACACATCCAACGAATAGAGTGCCGTCGGCTCGCTCACGATATAGCAGTTAGCATATTCACCATTCGGGTTCAGATGAAAACTTTGATCGCCCACGATATAGAAATTCAGCGTATATTTCGACGCCTCGCCATTCTCCGCGATGACATTCATCACAGCCGAGCCGTTACGCACTTTATCGCGCTGCGCCTCATCCACCGGATCTTTTGGAGGTGTAACGGTCACCTTGCGTGCAGCATGATCTACCACACAAGTCCAACCCTCTGTAACCGACTTAGCCGTAATGGATGCCACATTAACCGACACATATTCGGCCGACTGCGGTTCTCCTCCCCACTTGAAATAATAGGCACGCTTCTCGAAGGTTACGCTATGCGAATCATCCTCTTTACACGCGCCCATTGCCAATGCAACAAGGCAGGCAACAAGCATAAATTTAAGATTTTTCATATATTCCAAACTCCTATTTTTTCTTACATACACATTTATCGCGCAAATATACCTAAAAACTCGATAAAAGAGAAATCTTTTTGCAACGATTTCTACCTCTTCGGAATAATTATTGCCACTCAACCAACGGAATTTAGCAACAATTAGTATATGGCAAAGCAAAAAATCGAAGAAGGTTCGCACGCAGCCGATTCCTCCTTCAAAATTACGGTTATGGAAAATGGTCCCTATTTGGTTTATGGTCGGCCACCGTTGGCCATGCAGTTCATTATGCCCAACGAACGCGGCGAGAGTTGGTATTTTCAAGAGGGAAAGCATTTTTCGGCCAACAACGAGCCAACCGCGCTATGCCGATGTGGCTCTTCGCACAACAAGCCATACTGCGATGGCGAACATTTGCACACAAAGTGGGATTCGCGCTTAACCGCCGACACCAACGGACTGCTCGACAATATCGAAATAACCTCCGGCGAAAGAATTTCCATAACAGACAACCCTAAATTTTGCGTGTTTGCCCGTTTTTGCGATGCCGCAGGTGGGGTATGGCACCTCACAGAGTCGTCAAACGAACAAGTTCATCGCCGATTGGCAATTCGAGGAGCAACGATGTGTCCAAGCGGGCGTCTGCTCGCGTGGAACAACGCCACCGAACAACCATACGAGCCTGATTTTGCACCAAGTTTGGGGCTTATACAAGATGACACCATCGGAGCAAGTGGCGGACTATGGGTACGTGGCGGAATACGCATCGAACGCGAGGATGGGCGGTCGTACGAAATCCGCAATCGCAACGTTCTGTGTCGCTGTGGCAACTCCGGCAACAAGCCATACTGCGACGGCTCGCACGCTTCGATACGTTGGCGTGACGAATTAGAGGGAATTCCGGATGGTGCGACAGTACCGGAGGAGGTCTATTAGAAATAACCGGCACGATGCATAATCACACCGTGCCGGAAATCTTATTATAGACATCAAACTATTTTTTCGGTATTCCGCGTTCGCAAGGGACCCTCACCTGACATTTACCACAACCGAAACGCGGAGCATAACGCACACGCATCTCATTCACATAACTGCAACACTTCGGATGCGACTTACCCTCGGCTATCGAAATCGCCAAGCCCGGACACTGACGCGCACACGCACCACACTTAGTGCAATACTCATACACATCGCTATAAGGGCGTGGGGTAGTCGCAAGCGGTGCACCAACAACCACACTACCGAATCTGCCGGCCACACCTCGTTCGGTAATGACTCCCTTCGAGAGGCCGAACGTACCTTGACCACAAACATACGCCACATGACGCTCCGACCAGTTACTGGTGAAGCTCAACGACTTATCAGCAATATCATCATTCGTGCCGGCCTCGAAAACATAGCGAAACTCTTCACTCGCATACGGCGACAACGCCTCTATGCCTTGCTCGGCAAACCACTCTTCGAGAAAGTGGTTCATCTCGGTTAAAAACGCCTGTCCTTCGACACGCGCATAGAGCCAACCATTGCTGACTTCCACCGCATCGCGTCCGTTACCCTCGACAACAAAGTCGCTGAACGGCGCAAAATACGACACCACACAACGTGCCGATGCCAGCCACTCCTTTGGCGCACGAAACAAGTGACCGACAACCTCCGGACGTTTCAACTCTTGCCAAAGTTCATCGTCTGCCGAACCGATTTTCACAATTGGATCATCATACAGACGCTCTCCAACATCCTCCGGCACAAGGGCCATTTGTTCGCTCACATAATTATGCGATGACTCGCGAAAAGCCTTTGCCAGCACCGCCTGAATTTGTTCGACGGTAATCATAATCTATCGCAATTGCGCCTCCAATTTAGACAAGAATTCCTCATCTACGCGACCCGATGCCTTCAATGACGGCAGACACTTTTCGATACTCTCATCGTAACGATTCAGCCACTTGATAATCTCGAACGGATACTCCGTTATGAAGTTAGGTGCTTGTGAAACATTCAAATACTCATCAGGCAACATTGCATACGGGTCGTAACTTGTCGAATAACGCTCCTTAAACTCCGGCGTCAGTACTCTACAACGCGCAAAAACGCCCTGCTTGCCATATAGACGCGGCTGCGCAGCCATTGCCTGCGAATCAAACTCCAATTCAATCACACACTCCTTATCGCAAGAATAAAGATCGGTATAGATAATAGGCGAAAGCGTATAACCATCGTAACACCATTCGCCAGCCTTTGCAAAGCGACTATACGACAACTCTACGCCATTTACCATAACCTTTACAGGTGGCATCTGTGCAAGGAATCGCAATTCGTAGCGACGTTCTGCCATTGCACCCTTAAACGCTCCCTCGCGTGGCGCAATACGAACAACGATTTTATTCGCTTCGGTGCGTTTAGCAATGTGTGTTACAGCATACTGCTCGTCGTAATATTTCGACTCACCATCATCCTCATAAAGAGTCGTTTCGCCATCTCCTCCCGGCACAAGCGCAAGCACAAGTGTAGAGCACTCATCCTGCAAATTCTTCACCGAGCGAGGATTCATCGGGATAATAGCTCCGGCTCGCGCAAAATACGGATTCTCGGCAAGCGTATAATCGAGTGTAAGGGTCTGTCCGCCCTCAATCATCTCGCCCGACGACATATCGTACCACGCGCCCTCCGGGAACCACACTTTACGCTCGGCAATACCCGTCACTTTATTCACCGGCGAACAGACAACCGATGCCAACACATCATCACCGAACATATATTGCTCCTTTGCCTCATATGCCTCCTCACTCTCCGGATAGTCGTAGTACATCGGACGACAAATCGACACACCCGTATCGTAGGTCTGACGCGCTGCATTATATATATAAGGCGCCAAATCATAACGCAAGCGAATCGCCTCACGCATCATAAACATATATGCAGGGAACTGCCAAATACGACGCTCGATATTCTTATTTCGCGTACAGTGGGTCTTGAAAATCGGCGTAAAGACACCATACTGCAACCATCGCAAATAGATTTCGGGATCGGTCGGTTGATTACGATCGTGCACCGTATGGCCACCGATATCATGGCCCCAATAGCCATAGCCGACATTCGACGCAGTTGATGTAAACCACGGCAGAAAACCGAGTGTTTCCCACGAGGTATATGTATCGCCCGAAAAACCAATTTGATAGCGATGCGAACCGAGACCTCCCCAACGATGGTAAATCATCGGACGAAGATCGCTACGCTCGGCTGCGTGATGAGCAAACGTATGGTTGAGCCAGAACGTATTGCTCAAACCCTTTGTATATTTACTCTCGCGCCACTGCTGCCAATCGAGCCACCAAAAATCAACACCGTCGCGCTCTATTGGTGCAAGCACCGTATCAAAGTAGCAATCGGCCCACTTCTCCTCGTCGATATGGAACGGAACACTCTTGCCCTCATCCTTCCATCCGTACGCTTTCGTAAATCGGTCGTACGGTTCCTCATAAGGTTGAATACCCGATGCCGGATGCAGATTAAGCGAAGTCTTCAATTTCTCACCACGACACCACTCCAAAAAGTTCTTCGGCGATGGGAACAACTGCTCCTTCCATGTATATCCCGTCCAACCGATACGCTGACCATATTCGTCTTTCGCCGGATTTTGGCGACGCAAACCCCATGTCTCGTGCCAATCCATATCGACAATCAACACATCAATCGGAATATCCAAACTACGAATCTGCCCCACTAAATCACGAAATTCGCTATCCGAATATTGCCAATAGCGACTCCACCAATAACCAAACGCATACTTTGGCGGCATTGGAATACGACCCGCAACGCTCACATAGTCGCGCATCGCCTTTCGATACTCGTGACCGTAAGCAAAGAGATAGATATCTGTATAATCCTTCACAGGACGCTCGGCAACCCATTTGCCCCAATGCGATGGGGTATCGACAAAGAGATGACGCGCCGAATCATCCACAACGCTCCAACCGCCACGCGACAAAATACCATGTTCCATTGGGTCCTTCGGATTCAAATTCCAACCGTCTGCTTTATCGAGCGTACGGGTTGTACCCATCAGGTTCAACGAATCCTTATCGCCGTAATGCCAAACAACCCGTTGCTCGCCCATCAAGAACTCTGCGCACAGATTATCAGCAGCAAAACGGCCCGTTTTTTTATAGATAAGCGTCACTTTTTCGGTACGAATCACAACTTTCGAACGTGTATTCGACACCTTGAAGGCCGGAACCGGCAAACGACGATTAACGAATGTCAGTGTTGCGCGATCTTCAAACACACCATCCTCACTCCACTCCATGCGAATCATTTCCGGCGTCAGCACCGTAAATCGTGCATTACCTGCAACGATAACCGCCTCGGTATTTGCTTCCGGCACGAGCAACTCCGCCTTTGCCGAAACATTCAATGTCAGCCAAAGCAGAGCTATTGGCACCAACCATTTCAATCTGTTCATCTATTTAAATATATTAGGTTAATAAAATTGCTATCGTTTGATATCCTTGACTGTAACCTGCGCCGACGGCTCCAAGCGTGAAATCTCCGCCGCAACGCTCTCTGCCGACGAGCGACCGACAAACGCACCAGCCACAAACACACCACCGATACGCGACACTTGGCATTCACTATTGCGCGACAAGACACTCTTCACTGCATCCGACAGCGAAGTGAGACCTGAAATTTCAATATTAAACGTCATTTCCGCATCACGAGGTTTCGACAAATCCGACACATACTCGCCATCAACCCACATCACGACAATAGGGTCGCGAAAACCAAGTTTTTTAAGATAAGCAACGCCTTCGCGGGCCTCCTTCTCCGTAGCAAAACCACCAACAAAATAGGCATTCTTGCCGTCGTGGTACTTTGTTGTATAGGAGAGTGGGGTAATACCTCTCAGAGCCGACAAGTTCGGACGATTGGTAAAAATTCCTATACGGATACGATAAATCGTACCACGCTCATAGACTTTTGTTTGCGGTATCGGATTGCGCGACGAATAGATTGTCGGCAAGATGACTTTTAATGGCTCGTAGTCAATAAAGACACGTTTTTCGAGCGAAACCTGTGGTATGCAAAAATACTCCTTTCGCAATGCCGACGACGCTCGTTTGAGCGAATCCAACGCCAATGGCATTCCGAGTTCGGACGCCATACGCATCTCCATCTTCAACAGGCCGAGTTTCTGGTAATAATATGACGACAAACCATCCGATTCGTACACACCAACACAACCATCCGCCTCGGCTTGGGAAGCTGAATATATCTGCTCTGTCTCGGTCAGCAATCCGCTCTGCATCTCCTGCTCCAATAGCAGATTATACAGATACGTCTTATTATCCGCCACCGTTTGCCAACCACCAACAATATCATCCTCTAATGCGGCACTCCGCTCGCGCAACTGCTCGATTTGAGCGAGCATTGGCACAGCATCCTGCTCGATTGTAGCCTTATCGTACTCCGCGCGCAAAGAGACCATCTTGTCGTAAATTTTACGATAGTCTGCAATCTTATTTGCAACAACCGACTCACGCGTCTGCGCATCACACAACATCTTATAATCGGCCGCCGAAAGCGACGTCACAAACAAACCGTTCCGAATGAAATTAGCGCTCTCACAATGCTGCGCCGCCACACGTAGCAACTCATTGTCATTTGGTGCCATAACGGTTTTATTCTTATTGGTCGATATCCATCGACGCTCAAACTCGACAACTGCGGCAACCGCCTCATCACGCTGACGTTTAGCAGCATACATCTCCTGCTCCAACACAACAATACGCGCCGACACGCCTTCGCGCGTCTCCTCCGACGTAGCGGCATATCGTGCTCGCGCCTCACTCATAAGCACCGCCAGCGAATCACAACGCCCCGTCGCCTGCTCGGCACGTCGTGCAACTCGCCAATAATCGGCATCCGCCTGCATAACAGCCAACTGCTCGGTAGTTTGTGCCGTAGCCGTTGCCGACAACAGCATCAGTACTCCTGCTACTATAAACTTCACGATTTTCATTATCTCCACGATTTTATGAAGAACAACTGTATGAATCCGAATATTTCTAAACGGCCCATCAACATAAGAAGGGTATCCTGCAATTTCAAAATTGTTGGCACATCGGCAAAATTACTTAACGAGCCGACACCACCAAAACCCGGGCCCACATTACCCACACACGACACCGCCGAAGAGAAGGCCGTCATCAAATCCTGTCCAAAAGCAGTTCCGGTAATAGTGCCAAACAGAATCAAAGCCAAATACACCACCACGAACAATATGGCGCCATGCAACTGATGGTCGTCCTGCGAAACCCCATCCACACGAATACGAATTACGGCGTTAGGGTGCTGTTGCTGACGAATCTTCGCCACGAGCAATTTTCCTGACAATAACGCTCTATCGACCTTCAAGCCACCCGATGTCGAACCGGCACAAGCGCAGATTATCGACACAAAGATTAGCATCACGATAGCAAAAGGCGGCCAAATGTTGGTATCGGCCGTCGCAAATCCGGTCGTCGAGATAAGCGACACAACCTGAAAACCAGCCTTACGCAACGACGACCAAATAGTAGGGTATATATCCGACAAACGCAGGCTCACAGCCACACACACCGAACATATTGCGATTATTGCGACATACACACGCACGACCTCCGAACGGAATATATTGTTTGACTTACGAGTGAATGTTGCATATATCAAACCGAAGTGGATACTACCCAGAAACATCGCTACGACAAGTATCAACTCAATCCACACATTGTCAAAAAAGCCAACACTTGCATTTTTAGGGCTAAAACCACACGTTGCCACAGCCGACATTGCGTGACACACAGCATCAAACCAACGCATCCCCGCAGCTTTTAGCAGCAACATCGTAGCGGCCGTCATACCAAAATAAACGACCAACAGTATTCGCACGATGATCTGTGTACGGTATCGGTAATTATCTTTCGCAAGCGACGATAGTTCTACGTTAGACAGCGCCATCTTATTTGTTCCGAGCGACGGCAAGATAACCAACGCAAACATCACTACGCCCACACCGCCAATCCACGCCGACGCCGAACGCCAAAACAACATACCCTGTGGCAAGGCCTCGATATCGTTCAAAATAGAAGCACCGGTCGCGGTAAATCCCGAGACGCTCTCAAACCAAGCGTTAATTAGCGAGAATTCGCCACCCCATATCAAATATGGGAACATTCCAACCACGCAAGCCAAAACCCACGAACCAACAACGATAATAAAACCCTCCTTGTTGGTTATACTCTCCGCCTTCGGAACAAACAGCATAGGAAAAGCTCCAAGCAGTAGTGTAAGCAGCGACGAGAGCAACAGCGGATAAAAACCAGAATCGGAATTATTCCAAAACGAGATACCCGCAGAGACTGCCATAAACGCCGACACACAGAGCATCACCGTTCCGACATATCTCAATATGATGGAAAAACGCATATTCCAGACTCCTATTTTTTGTTAATATTATCCTGAGGCTGACGCGACAAACCGATTAGAGCATCGATATTGTCGTATAACTCCTTAAACTCGTCAATAAGTTCGCCCTTTACATTAAACGGCAGACGAAACGACAAATAATCGGCAAGCGCACGATTTATCTTCTTTATCGGCCGGATGCAATACACACCAACAAAGTAGTAAAACATCAGCACGATGGCAATCATCACGATAAGCGAAATAAACACCGGAGCAACCGAACGATAGGCATTTTTATTAAGTTGCTCGGCGCGCGGAGCAAGCGAACTATGAGTATGAGTCATAAACGATTGGATACGCTCAATTAGATTGTTATAAGCTGTTTTATACGTTGTATCATACCACGCCTTACCGCTCTGTGCCGCAGCATTCACACTCAAATCTTCAACCTCGGTGCCCGCCACAGGATCAGCAACAACCGCCACCCGTTCAACTGCCAGCGAATCCACCTCCGGGTTACGCACAATCGGCACCGCCATATACTCATCGACAACTCGTTGCAACTGCTCGATACTGAGCGCCAACGAATCCAAACGCGACACATCGACCGCCATACTACGCGCGGCAGCGAATTTACCTTCAAGGTCACTAATCGAACGACGACAAACGTCAGCATAACCCTTTTCGCCAAAAATTGCAAGATGCACGACTGCGCTACCATGCTCGTTTGCCGAATTCAGCATATCCTTAGCAATCTCCATATTGCGACGCGAAGCCGATAAGATTGTTTCGGTATCATTACTCATGTTTCCCAACTCGAACAACGAAATCATACCCGAAACAAACAACAAGGCGACAATGCTCAAAAAGCCAATTGTCACTCTTTTGCCAATACTTTTCATAATCGATATCTTCTGTTATTTTCGCAAAGATACGAATTTTATCTATAAATAGATAATTTTTGCCGACGATTTACACTCCGTTACTCGACAATCTGCCCCAAAAGCACACCTGACGGCTCGGCCAAAAGCAACTCAACCGGCACTATTCTATTGATATAGCGACAATTATACGGCACTTTGACTTTGATATAGTTACCCGTAAATCCCGTCATCATTCCGCCTCGTTCCGTACTCTCGAAGAGCACATCGGCTATCGTTCCGACTGCGCGACTGCAAAATTCATAATGCAGACGATCGCTCAACAACTCCAACTCCTTAACGCGAGCCGTTGAAACCGACGATTGTACCTTACCAGGCAAATCGACCGCAGGCGTACCAGGACGTTCGGAGAACGGGAATATATGAAGAAAAGATGGTGATATGCTCTCCAAAAAGTTACGCGAATCGGCAAAATCGGCATCCGTTTCACCCGGAAAACCGGTAATCACATCAATTCCAATAAAGGCATCGGGCATCGCTCGGCGAATAGCTGCAATACGGTCGGCAAACTTCTCGACAGTATAGCGACGACGCATCAGCGCAAGTATCTTATTCGACCCACACTGAATCGGAATATGGAAGTGATGTTGAAATTTAGTTGATTGTGCGCAAATATCTATAACTTCGTCAGTTATCAAATTGGGCTCTATCGACGAAATACGGTATCGCTCGACACCTTCAACCGCATCTAACGCACGCAATAAATCAGCAAACGACTCACCAGTCGTTTTACCAAAATCACCCGTATTCACACCTGTTATAACAATCTCTTTCTGCCCTCCGGCAACAATCTCCTCAGCCTGTCGCACAACTTCGGCAATCGGGATATTACGACTCGCGCCACGCGCATTGTGAATAGTACAATATGCACAGCAGTAATCACACCCATCCTGCACCTTCAAAAATGCACGCGTACGATCACCGCTCGAAAAGGCCGAGAAGAAGTTCACAATATCATCCGTCTCGCAACTATACACCTGTACACGACCGCGCTCCGCAAGTTCAACTACTCGTTGATATGTTTCTCCTTTATTATTGTTACCCAGCACAATATCCACGCCATCAATTTTTGCAATCTCATACGGTTTCAACTGTGCATAGCAACCCGTCACAGCGATTACAGCCAACGGATTTCTACGATGCAATTTACGGATTATATTGCGACATTTTTTATCAGCGTGTTCAGTAACCGAACAGCTGTTAATTATACATATATCCGCCTCCTCGGTTGGCGCAACACGCACAAATCCCCCCTGCTCGAATTGACGAGCAATGGTCGAACTCTCCGAGAAGTTCAACTTGCAACCCAACGTATGAAAATTTACTCTGCGTGGCATTATTTATCACGTTTTATCGAGTGCGAATATACAAAAAGCAGAGAAAAGAGCGTGCAAATCCGAGAAAAAACTGTAATTTTACACGCTCATTTATATAAAAAGTATGGATTTCGTTGCCGACATATTCCAATATCGTTACTTGGCGAATGCCGTCATAGCATGCTTGCTTTCAGGTATCACATGCGGCATTGTGGCAACATACGTTGTTGCACGACGTATGGTATTCCTAAGCGGAGGAATTACCCACGCATCGTTCGGCGGCATGGGCATAGCACTATATTTGGGCATCAACCCGATACTCGGCGCAACGCTTTTTGCTATCCTCTCCGCCATCGGTATTGAATACGCCGGTTCTCGCATGAACATACGCGAGGATTCGGCCATCGGACTTGTTTGGGGTTTGGGAATGGCCGTCGGAGCGCTATTCATGAGCCTACGACCGGGCTACACATCGGGCGACCTATCGAGCTTCCTCTTTGGCAGTATCGTTACGGTAACAACCACCGACGTCATTGCACTTGCAGTACTGACAGCCCTGTTACTGACTGCCGCCTTGTTATGGATGCGCCCAATAATGTTTGTCGCGTTCGACCGTGAATTTGCCACATCTGCCGGTATTCGCACAAAAATCGTATCCTACGTGATGTCCATCCTCACAGCCGTAACCATCGTACTATCAATCCGCATTATGGGCATTGTTCTACTCGTATCGCTGATAACAATGCCTATTGTGATTGCCAACACACTGACCAAAGACTATCGCCGATTGGCAGTTTATGGCTCATTGATTGCCGTTTCGACAGGCATTGCAGGCATCGCATTGAGTTACTACATGGAGGTTCCCTCGGGCCCTGCAATAATATTTACACTTACTTTTGTGCTTATAATAGTAAAACTATTATCTTTGCACTTTCGAAACAGAGTTAGACGCTAAATGAAAACCATATACAAACTCATATTGAAGTCCTACCTCGGTCCGATGTTTATGACCTTCTTCATCGTCGTGTTTATCCTGATGATGAACTTTGTGTGGCGTTACATCGACGATTTGGTTGGCAAGGGTCTCGATGCTGCAATCATCATCGAGCTGATTATGTACGCAACGGTGAATATGATTCAGATGGGTCTGCCGCTTGCCGTATTGCTCGCTACGATTATGACAATGGGCAACCTTGGCGAAAATTACGAGTTGCTGGCCATGAAGTCCGCCGGCATGTCGCTTATGCAGATTGTACGCCCGCTTATCGTGGTTGTCGGCATCATATCCGTAGGCAGTTTCTTCATCATAAACAACCTCGCACCATACTCCAATCGCAAGATGTTCAGTATTATACACGACATCCAAAACCAAAATCAAGCATTGGAGTTTCAGGACGGACTATTCTTCAACGGCATCGACAACATGAGTATTCGCGTTGAGCACCAAAACCCAGAGACAAAACTCTTGACCGACGTACTCATATACGACAACCGCGCAAACAACGGAGATATGACAACAACGATTGCCGATTCGGGTTACATTCGACTGAGCGACGACAAGCGTTACCTACTCGTTACGCTCTTCAACGGTTCGACATACGAACAGACGCGCAACAGCCAATGGTACACCAAGAGCACTATGCGCCGCCACCATTTCGATCGTCAAGAGGGTAAGATTCCGATGACGGGTTTCGACTTCGAGCGCTCAGATGAGAACATGTTCAGCGGCAGTAGTCAAACACAGAATATCAACGAATTACAGACCGCTATCGACTCTTTGGACATGGTTGTAAACAAAGCAACCTCCGAGGCATACAACCCTCTGTTACGTGGCAACATCTTCGTCAAGGACCCTGACGCAATCGCGCCGCCGGACACAATTGAGGTGGATCGCACGCACAAAATATATCAGGCGTACCTCGTCGATTCAATTCCGCACCTGAGCACACGCAACAAACAAAAGATTTGGAGCAATGCAAGACAGAGTGCAATCTCCGCACGCAACAACTTTACATTCGATGAATCAACCTCAAAAGAGGCGCTCAACCAACTTTACCGCAGTAAGAATGAATGGCACCGCAAACTTGCTCTGCCGGTTTCGATTTTCATTTTCTTCCTGGTGGGTGCACCGCTCGGCGCAATCATCCGCAAAGGCGGTTTGGGTATGCCGATTGTGATTTCGGTAATATTTTTCGTAATCTACTACATTATTAGCGTATCGGGCGAGAAACTCGCCAAAGAGGGTACATGGGATTCATTGCTCGGCATGTGGATTTCGTCAATCATCCTGCTACCTGTCGCTATATACCTTACGCACAAGGCAACCAACGACTCGGCTCTGCTCGATATCGATTGGTACATAGGACGATACAAGCATTACAAGGAGCTACTCATTGCCAAATTGCCGCATAAGTGGCAACAGAAACTCAGCAAATAAAACCACGAAATATGAATCCAAAGGATTTACGCATAGTCTTTATGGGTACGCCGGAGTTCGCCGTACCATCTCTGCGCGCACTCGTCGAGCAGGGCTATAATGTTGTGGGTGTCGTTACTACGCCTGACCGTCAGGCTGGTCGTGGTTTGAAGACTCACGAATGTGACGTAAAGGTAGCCGCACGCGAATTGGGTATTCCCGTTATTCTGCAACCCGAGAAGTTGCGCGACGAGGAGTTTTTGACGGCTCTGCGCGAACTTAATCCCGATTTGGGCATCGTTATCGCATTCCGTATGTTGCCCGAAGTGGTGTGGGCAATGCCGCGCCTCGGAACGTTCAACCTCCACGCATCGCTACTGCCGCAGTATCGTGGCGCAGCACCGATAAATTGGGCTATAATCAACGGCGACACCGAGACAGGCGTTACAACATTCCTGCTCAACCACGAAATCGACAAGGGCGCAATTATCGGTCAGGTGCGCGAGCCGATTCTTCCGGAGGACAATATCGGCACGCTTTACGACCGACTGATGCAAATCGGCGCAACGCTCGTACTCGACAGTGTCAATCGTCTCGCTGCGGGCGAGGTACGACCCGTCGAGCAGCCGCAGTCGGACGAAAACCTGCGACCTGCACCAAAGATTTTCAAGGAGGATTGCCTCGTCGATTGGAGTCGCTGTGGTGCAGACATTGTCAATTTCGTGCGCGGCCTATCGCCATATCCTGCGGCATGGAGTCGTCTATCGCGCAATGGCGAGGAGTGTGGCTCTGCAAAGATTTTCGAGGTACGATTCGAGCCGAAGGCCAACGCCGGCGAGGTCGGCAGGGTAGTGAGCGACGGCAAGAAGTTGATGGGCGTTGTGTGCGCCAACGGCATTATATATATAGAAGATATACAAATTGCCGGCAAAAAACGTCTCCGCACTCGCGACCTATTGCTCGGTTTCCGCGAACCGGAGCAATATAAGTTTTTCTAAACACGTCAATCCTCACAACACCTCCACACAAACAAAATAGGATTCCCGCACCGAAGCAGGAATCCTATTTTTATGCGACGTTGTCGCCTTTCGCTTACGCGCCAATCTCCAATGCGCCGCCCTTGCCAAATACATTGCCAACGAGCGTATCGAAAATCTGTGTACGCTTTGCGAGGTCGAACAAGTTCACTCTCCAACGCATCAACTGTACGAAGTTGGTCATATTACGCCACTGCTCGCGCGATACGCCAATCTGCTCCGGAGTAACCGGTGCATTTGCCGTTACGAACAAATCGCGCATCTTCTCGAAGGTGTAAACCTGATTGCGAAGTTTCTCCTTGAACTCCGGCCAAGTATTCTTCACGCGCAACAACTGCTCGCGTACCTCCTCTGGCGACTGCCACTTCTTTGCAATCTCGGTAGGGCCGAGTTCCGGAACAGGGAAGTTCTTGAAGAGCTCCGTTGCACGAGCAACCTCCTGCTCCTTCGTAGGCCATGCTGCAACACAAGCATCAACATCGAGCTTCGTGAGATCCATTTTGAGCAACTCGTCGAAGAATGCACACAACGTAACGGTACCAACCGAAACCTGGAAACCGTGCAGCACCATACGATCCTCGAAGGTGTGGTGTGTCATATCAAGATAGTGGCTGTAAAGGTGCTCTGCACACGAAAGCGGACGTGTATCGTTAGCAATCTGCATAGCAACACCCGACATCGTCAAACCCGCAAAAATGTTCTCTACGGCCTTCGGTGTACGATCTGCGATACCCTGTGCGTCGGCCAAAACCTCTGGCAACATATCCTGAATAACATGCCATGCATCCGGCTTAATCGGCTCAGTACCAAACAAGTCGGCGATCAACCACTCACCACCTGCCGGAATCTTCGCTGCGAGGTCTGCATAACCTGCGGTAGTCAAACGTGCAGGAGCATTGCAAAGAACGTCCGAGTCACCAATGATTACCAGCGGAGCAGGACAAACGAAGGTCTGCTTTGCACCATCTTTCACGATAGCCGAGCCCGAAGCCGAATAACCGTCAGCCGAAGCTGCCGAAGCGATACAGATATAGCGCTGACCAAGGCGGTGCGATGCGAGCTTACAAACGTCGTTAATAACACCCGAACCAACTGCGATAGCGATAGCACCCGTCTGCTTCAAAACCTCCTCAATCATCTCGACATACTTCCACTCTGCATGGAAACTCTTGTCCGGAATGATGAACTTCTCGCAAGGAACGCCCTCTGCATTCATAATGTTATAAACCGCCTCACCGGCTGCCGTCCATACGAAGTGGTCGGTAATAACCACTGCCTTCTGACCCGGGAAGAACTTGTTGAACAATACAGGCGTACTTTTCAATGCACCCTGCGAAATTTCCGCGCCCTTGGTCTGACCGGCCATTTCAAGCGCTTTGTCCATTCTCTCTTTAATAGTCATAACTAACTGATTTTATTTGGTTAAAAATTACGTTCTGTTAATGAAATTAACACCATTGCGGTACACATCATTGCAAAGATAGTGTTTTTTACGATACGTTGTTCTCCAAATGCACTATTTTTCACCACGAAGCACTACGCGCTCCGCCACCGAACGCAGATAAGCTGCCTTTTCGGAAGCAAGTGCCGCATTCGCAGGATTTGCCCCGAACGGCGTACGATAGACCGTCAAATAGGCCACGGCAGCCGCCAGGTACGAACCTGCATACGACTGATGGTGAGCATCTTTGGCATACAATTCGATATCCGGACGCTCACGACGTACAATACGCCATGCAATACCCACAGGCGAGAGTTCGGCATCAACCTGCTCGGCCTCGGCGGTCGTCACTTCGATCAAGCGCGCCTGCATAGCTTCGTAATCGGCATAGAAATGCGGATATTTTTCTACATATTTTTCATATTTGCCGAAATTATTGTGGCCGAACTTACGACCCCATGTAATTTCGAGAACGGGTTTAGCCTTAGGACTTGCCGCCTTAACACGCTCAACCATCTCTGCCACATACGCAGCCGAGCCGGCATCATCCGGCGTACCATTCAGCGTTGGCAGAATACTTTGGTCCTGCAAAAATACATAATCATATCCACCAGCATCCACCTGCGCACACGAATATTTATTTGCCAGATGCGCCTTCATTGTGTATCCGCCCGACACCCATGCGCGACAGTCGGCATAATGTCCCTCATGCCATGCAATCTCTTTGAAAATTGCAGGGTAGGTGTGATAGTAAGTGTAGCTGTTGCCGAGGAACAACATTCGCAAAGTGTCCTGCGGAATGCGCTCGTCGTAACAAGTGATGTGTGTCAATCGGCCACTACCCGAAGGCGACATAACCGACACTCGTACCGGATACTCGCCTTGCACGCAACGCAAGCGGAAAACGACACGACTATTCTTGTCTGCATTTGCCATACGCACCGTAGTCCACAAATTTCTCGGATGTTTGGCAGATGGTGTAGTAGTGTAATTTACACCGTTTACATCAAGTGGTGCAACAGGCAACCACTTCTTACCATCGAGATACTCCACAACAAAACCATACGAGCGGTTAATCGGGTCAGTAATTACGTTTAACCAGAAGTCGACAACCGTTCTTGATGCGAGTTTTTCAACATTCATTTCAAGCATCCAGCAATCCTTTGCACTTGTGAATTCGGCGGTCGGATAGCCCTTTTCCGAAAGCGTTAAACCATCCTGCTCGCCACGCGCCGCCTTCTTTCCATTGCGATAGAACACCAAGTCGGCATTCGTACCCGATGCGCCATATCGACCCGTTGCCAGAAACTCCGCACCACGTTTACTTTTGCCAGGCTTTGCAAACTTCCATTCTGCATGCATACGTTCGCCATTGGCAGCCATTGCACCAACTGTCTGCAACAACGCCCACACAAAGACAATTACAATTTTTCTCATATAAGTCAATTTTGTTGATTTTTTATCATCAAAAGCATCAATTTACAATCAAATCTCTACAAAATTAGAAAAAAATTGGCAATCTGCACAATATTTCGTCATTTTTCCCATTCGGCAACACCATTAAAATCAGCATTTTGCCAACAAGCAATAAAATTAAAAAAATATAAATATTTTTACTCAAAACAGATACAGCGTATATAAATATTGTATAACTTTGTGCCGATTTTAGCTATATACAATAGCAT
>JAFNYX010000027.1 GCA_017654125.1 Alistipes sp.
AATTTTTTAAGAGAGTGTGAGTTATGAATGAGAAATATAGGAAGATTTACTTGCTGTTGTACGTATTCGTTATGTTGGTTGCCATAATTGTTATCGGCAAGTCGATTTACGATGTCAAGCAGTCGGGTGTAGACGCGGCTGACCGGCCGATTGCTACATTAGTAATTGCTATCTTGGCTCTGATATTCGGATTGGTTAAATTGGTTAGACGAAGAGGGTAAGGTGTGAAAGCCCTCACTCACAAAACGATAAAATCGGATTGCTTAAACAATCCGATTTTATCGTTATAATAATATCTCGCGTAACCTATCGCAACTACGCGCCGGATTGAGCCGTTCGAAATGAAATGGCACAATACCGAGCATGGCGGCCTGTTCGACATTTTCCTGACGGTCGTCGATAAACATTGTTTCGCTTGGCTCCAAGTCATATCGCGAGAGCAGAGTCTCGTATATCTCGCATTCAGGTTTGATAGTATGTGTTTCGCACGAAATAACCTCACCATCGAAGTGAGCATAAACCTCCTTGCCACGAAGGAAATTGATATATTCGAGCGACATATTTGACAACACGTATAGTTTGTAACCCGCCATCTTCAAGTCTGCAATCAGTTGCTTTGTCGGCAGAATCTCCTCCTGATAATTCATTGCCTGCAACATGTTCCGCTTGGCGGTCGCAGTATCCGAGTTGCAAAAGACGGCTAAATGTTCAGCGACATCATCAATCAGTCGGGTTCCACGGTCGTAGTCGTTCCAAAACTCCGGCAACGGCTCGCCGGAATTGATAAACGAAAAGTACTCCATCAGCTCCTGAGGACAACGCTCGGCATTTCGAGCAAATACCACACCTGCCAAATCAAAAACAATGTTCTTCATTCGTAAATTCGTCATATGTGTTAATATCTAAGGCAAAGATAGCAAAGAAATTCCAAACCGCTTGCAGGACGTGGCAGAATTCCGAATCTCCATCTTCATAAAAAAACACCTCCGAGCGATATTCGTCGGAGGTGTTGAAGAGTAGGATGCAGACAATTAATAGCTTGTCTTGTAGAATCGAATAATGAGTTTTATATCGTATGATACCCAAGGACTATCAATAGTGACGATTGCATTACACTTGTAGTCTTTGTCCATACCATTTGACAACGTCGTCGTATCAAGTACGATAGCCGGAGAGTTGTTCGAGTTGTCGAGTGTGATAATCTCCGAATTGCTGTCAGACATTGTTGCAGTAACGTTAATCTTGTACATCTCGGCAACGCTTACTCCCGAAGCATATCCATTGCTACCGTTACCAATAAGCAACGAATGAGTATTGGTGTCAATGAGTGAGTATGTTGTGCTATTCTCGCGGAAGTCATGGAAATTTATATGATCCAACAAGTGGATGCGAAACACACCCTTATCGCCTACTTGGATATTGGTTGATGCAGTCTGCGACTTGGCAGAAGGTTTGGAGAACGGCACAAACTTGCCAGTCTTTACCACATAGTTGGCATACATTCCGTCATTATCGAATTTTGTCGTAATACGGGTCTTGCTACCGGCTTCTGCATTGACCTTGTACAACTCTCCGCGTACGTTTGTCTGACTTAAACTACTATAATAATATAGCATGTTGTTTTCGTCAATGTCTATCTTCGTACCGGAATCCTCAATAACAAATACAACTTCGAGGCCTTGCTCATCAAGGTCTTCTTTTGTGAGAGTATTACCCGCATCGTCCTGAACCGAGAACGCTTCTGTCAAATCGAGCGAAATACCCAATCCGGTCAATGCTGCGCTGTTTGTGTAAGGCAAACGTTTTGGCGTAATGGTTGACGAATATATGCCGTTCGATAATGTAACCAATGTAGGGTTGTGGACAAAATCCCAGTGAGGATATTTAATGTTAATAGTCATCACAATTTCGATTTGCTGTCCATACCACAATGTGATAATTTGTGTATATACAACCTTGTGAGGACCGGATGTGATAATCGTATCCGAGAAGCCTACCGAAATCTCATAGTTGTCGTTTATCGACCACAACTCATTGATAGTACTATCCGTGATGGTCTGAATCTTATTACCATCGGCATCGTATGCCTCGATCTTCTTCGACAATGTGTGCGCATGGCCGTAAACGCCAATTACGTCTGCAAGGAACGTCTTTGCATCAGCGTAATTGCTAATATCGTAAGTATTCTTAATGGTGTCGTAAATAGGTTTCAAATCAACCGTTGGTGTACCTTCGGCAAACGGAGCCAGAGTGAGGTTGTTTTGGAATGCTATGGTTGCCTCATTTGCAGGCAGTTTGATAGCAACATTCTCGCGACCTACGGTTGTAACGGTGGTGCTTAATGTTGCGGAGTACTTTATGCCATTATTCTCTCTGATATTTTCGTAAGCAAATTCGATTTCGTACGTCTTGTCCCACTCGAAATTGCTGAAATGCAGAACGTATCCGTCAGTCTCATTTCCGCTGATTGAAACAGCATCCGATGCGACACCATTAATCTTTGTCGAAACCAAATCACCACTCTTTGCGAGCAACTCCTCGACAGTCATATTACCCGGAAGATTATTTACCGGTGTAGCGAGAGTAATCTCTCGGCTGTAAGATGCTGTCGTATTTTTGTCGTTATCGTAAATCTTTGCATCCTCTGCTGCATCATCGAGATAGTTCCATGTGATGGTATTTGCAGCAAATGTTGCCGAACCATTAGGTACTTCCATTGCAACCTCCATTGCAGCCATTGGGAGAATGTGGTTACGCTCGATGACAATATTGTTTTCGGTCGAAATTTCTTTCTGCGTGCCATCAACACAGGTAAGATTTACGGTAAAACCCTTTTCGAAGGTTTGCGGAGGCAGAGCGATATAGAATGCCGTAGCGGTTGACTTGTTTAACGTAACACCCTCGCCACAATCGAGAGTAACCGAGGTAAGAACAGAGTCCTCAAAATCCAGCGAACCGCCAACACCATTGTCGCCAATTGCACCCATTTCGGATGCAAGAACACACGAAGCATCCTCTGTATAGATGCAGATGTCGCCGGCAACCTGCTCACCGCTATTACCTCTGAACGAAATGGTCTTGATGGTTTGGTTACCTGTAAATTGGAACTTTATCCAACCACATACATTCTTAAAGCCCAACTGGCGATAGTTGTCGGATGCAACCATAATCGACGAACCAACGCCAAAACTATCCTTTGCGTAGTTTTGTGTGCCAGGCAATGACGCCTCTACCAACTCCAATGCCGGAACATACATATAGTTTGTACTGTATGGATATACGGCAATCACTTTGGATGCAGCGATAGTTGGAACGCCTTGCTCCAAGCGCTTCAATGTGCCATCCAAATCGCCGGTTTTACCCTGAAACTGCCACTTGTCATTAGCATTCGAGCGGTAGAATACCGACACAAGGTCACCGGCTGTCCATACCGGACGGCCGTTTTTAAGTTGAATACGCGTATCCTCCTCATCGAACGATACGTATAACTCTTCCGGCACATCCGGAGCAAGGATAGTCATATCCTCCGATGTATCAACCGAACATGCAGCAAACAACGCTGCTGCAATCGCATAAAGTAAAATTTTTCTCATTCGTTATTATGTTTTTGTTATTATCTTTTTGTTTGCGCAGCCGTAATCCACCACTATTCCCGTGAAGAGTACGACAACAACTGCTACTCGACTACAATATCGTCGTAATTCGGATTATATGCCCAACCCTGTTCCGGATCAACCTTAGGAATTTCGAGCGATGTCCCGAAACCACGCTCCAATTGTAATTCAATGTTGCGCAACGATGGCGCAGAGTAGAAAATGTGTTTCATTGTATGTTTATTTTTAATTTTTCTTCAAATAAATTTGCAACAACTGCAAAATCGTGCAAAAATACAAAAACAATTTGACATATTACCATTTATGGTAAGAAATTATTTCTATGTAGAGAAAATTCGCATTGCATGTAACAAGTATCACCATAAATTCGTATCTTTGCACATTATGGAAGAGTATTTGGAGACTTCGTACGATGTCATCGTTATCGGTGGCGGTGCCGCAGGAATGATGGCGGCAGGTACGGCAGCAAAAAACGGAGCACGAGTATTATTGCTCGAAAAGATGGAGAAACCCGCTCGCAAAGTGCGTATTACGGGTAAAGGACGTTGTAATTTGACCAACGCACGAGGCGAGGAGGAGTTTGCCGAACAGGTGCGCACGAATGTCGATTTTCTGAAAATTGCCTTTTCAGAGTTTTCGAATCGTGCCACGATGCGTTTTTTCGAGCGAATGGGTGTGAAACTTCGCACCGAACGTGGTGACCGTGTCTTTCCTGAGAGTGGTAAGGCTGCCGACATAGCCAATGCATTGGAGTACTATTGTCGCGATTATGGCGTTGATATTCAGTGCCACTCGCGTGTGTCCGAAATTATTGCCGTTGGAGGCAAAGTATATGGTGTAAAGTATTATAACAAACGTGGTTTCGAGCGCAAAATCGAGGCGCCGAACGTTATTATCGCAACAGGCGGTGTATCTTATCCTCGTACCGGCTCGACTGGTGATGGATATATGTTTGCCGATGCATTCGGCCACACGATTGAGGATTTACGCCCATCGCTTACTCCACTTGTGACGTCACATCCGCAAGCACAATATATTCGTGATGTACTATTGCGCAATGTGAACGTGCGCCTGGTCGTCGATGGCGAGGTGTTGCGCGAGGAGTTTGGCGAGGTTAGTTTCTCGGATAGAGGTATTGAGGGTGCAGCCATTCTTCGATTGAGCCGCGATGCAGTAGATGCCCTACTTGAAGAGCGTAGTGTAAAACTTGAATTTGATCTCAAATCCGCTCTTACTGACGAGATTTTACGCGAGCGAATCAAGCGCGAGGTAGCCGAAATGCAACCAGAGGACTTCTTCGCCGAATTGGTGCGCCGATTGGTGCCAAAGCCACTCGTTGTGCCTATTTGCAAGGAGTTGGACGTCCATTCTCGCATGTATATCAACAAAGTGTCGGACAAGGAGTTCGAAAGACTTATCAAGGTGTTGAAAAGTTGGTCTTTCCCGATTTCCGACTACGCATCATTCGACTACGCGGTAGTTACAGCCGGCGGTGTACGTTGTTCGGAAATCAACGAATATACAATGGAGTCGAAACTCATCAACGGCCTCTATTTTGCCGGCGAAGTACTCGACATCGATGCCAATACAGGTGGTTATAATTTACAGATTGCTTTTTCGACGGGCCACTTGGCGGGTCTGCTCAAAAAATAATGAAGAAGAACGGTCGAAACATAAAACGCCGCCTCTACGCACTATCGCTACTGCGTAATCGTCTCTCACGTGCCAAATATTTTCGCGGACACGGGGTACATTCACCATTTGTCTATGCGTTGGTGCGTCGCGTGTTTATGTGTCGCGAATTATGGCCGGAAGGCAACACGTCACTCTACACTGCATTAACGGAGCGTGCCATTCCGCAACGTCGGGCCATACAATTGCAAAACACACTGTATTACATTGACGCAAAGAGTTTTGCAATAGACTCGACAGATTGTACTGCGGAGATGAACATCCTCTCAATCGACACGCCACTCACACACATTGCGGAAGCGTGCCATAACGCCCGAGAGAGAGCTACGACGCTCGTTGTTATGTCGCCATACGAAAATCGCGAGCGTCGAGATGAGTGCCGCCGACTTATCGACGAGCACCACTCTACAACAGTCGATAATCGGGCATACCTCATCTTTTTCAATAATCGTTTACCGAAACAACATTTCAGATTATGAAACTATATACCAAGAGTGGCGATAGGGGAGAGACATCCCTAATCGGCGGCGAGCGGGTTGCCAAGTGCGACCTGCGTGTCGAAGCATACGGAACGGTCGATGAGCTTACGGCGTTCATCGCCCTGCTCGGCGACAAGATGAACGAAGAACAGTCCGCGCAACTTGCTGCATATGTCGAAGATACACACCGTATTAATTCTGTCCTTATGAATGTGGAGGCACTGCTGGCCGCAGGCGAAGGATGTGATAAGATAAAGCCGTTGGACAAGAAATATATTGTATGGATTGAGAGCCGCATTGACGATTTACAGTCACATCTCAAACCGTTAACGTCGTTTACCATTCCGGGCGGATGCAGCATTGCTTCTTTATGCCATATCTGCCGCACGATTTGCCGCCGTGCCGAGCGAGCAGCATTGCGAGCAGCTGCCGAGTGTAACTGCAAATGCGGAGCAGATTCGCAGGCTCTGATCTTCTTGAACCGCCTTTCAGACTACTTTTATGCATTGGGAAGGGTAGTCACCAACCTGCTTGGCTGCGAGGAGGTTGAGTGGCGTCCATAAAAATCTGTATAAATATTTGTTTTGTATATATTTTTTTATACTTTTGCAGCCCGTAACCGAAAGAAAGGTCTTTACCCTGACGTAATTACGAGAATATTAACAACTTAAAATTTATACACGTATGTATTGGACTTTGGAACTTGCTTCGAAACTTGAAGACGCACCATGGCCGGCAACCAAAGAGGAGTTGATTGATTATGCAATTCGCTCGGGCGCGCCACTCGAAGTTTTGGAGAATTTGCAGGAGATTGAGGATGACGGCGATATCTACGAGAGCATGGAGGAGATTTGGCCGGACTATCCATCGAAAGAGGACTTCTTCTTTAACGAGGAAGAATACTAATGAGGTAATTGGTTTATAATCAACTATTTGACCGTATGGGTTTGGTTAACTTTTGTTAACTAAACCCTTATTTTTTGTCTTTTTTCGATATTAAATTGCACCATTAGTTACCCATTAGTTACCCTTCGACTATTCGTAAAAATTCCAACGAATAATTACAGTTTTTTGTGATTTTTTGTACTGATTTTACTGAATTTTTTACCTCTTTTTGCTATATATAAATGTAGGCAATTATGCAATTAAGT
>JAFNYX010000028.1 GCA_017654125.1 Alistipes sp.
GCGCGCCTTTCGGAAACGCAGAGCGACGGTAAGTTTCTGCTCGTCGGCTGCGATGCTCTCGACCATTCCGCCATCGACCAGATTCTCCTCCGTTTCGGGGTGCGTCACCGTTCGAAGTATATCCCTAACCTTATATTCCATCGAAATACTATTTTATAAAAGTGTTACAAATATACGAAGAAACTATTTAAAGATTTTCAAAACATCAAAAAAATAGATAACTTTGCGGGTTATAATATTGATAATATTGAAGGTATAACGAAATATTGAAGCAAAATGGCTAAAAATTTCAAGAGATATTTGGTAACGTCGGCTCTGCCGTATGCCAACGGTCCGGTACATATCGGCCACCTGGCAGGCGTATATGTGCCGTCCGACATCTATACGCGATACTTGCGTCTGCGTGGTTGCGACGTACTCTCGATTTGCGGTAGCGACGAGCACGGTGTGCCGATTACTATCAAGGCAAAACGTGAGGGTATAACCCCACAGCAGGTCGTGGACCGCTATCACGCAATAATCAAGAAGTCGTTCGAGGATTTGGGTATCGCATTCGATATCTATTCGCGCACGTCGTCCGATATGCACACCCAGACGGCTTCGGAGTTCTTCCGCAAGTTGTACGACGAGGGTAAGTTTGTCGAGCGCACCTCGCAGCAGTACTACGACGAGGAGGCAAAGATGTTCCTCGCCGACCGTTACATTATGGGTACTTGCCCGAAGTGTGGCAACGAGCGTGCTTATGGCGACCAGTGCGAGGCGTGTGGTTCGACGCTCTCTCCGGACGAACTTATTGAGCCACATTCGACGCTTTCGGGCAGCGTGCCGGTGAAGCGCGACACGAAGCACTGGTATCTGCCTCTGAACGACTACGAGCAGATGCTCCGCGAGTGGATTTTGGAGGGTCACAAGGAGTGGAAGTCGAACGTCTATGGCCAGTGTAAGAGTTGGCTCGACGGCGGCCTGCAACCGCGTGCCGTAAGTCGCGATTTGGATTGGGGTATTCCGGTGCCGGTTGAGGGAGCAGAGGGCAAGGTGCTCTATGTGTGGTTCGACGCACCGATTGGCTATATATCTGCTACAAAAGAACTTACGCCCGATTGGGAGAAGTATTGGAAGAGCGAAGATACCAAACTCGTTCACTTCATTGGCAAGGACAATATTGTCTTCCACTGCATCGTTTTCCCGTCGATGCTTCGCGCACACGGCGAGTATATCCTGCCGGAGAATGTGCCGTCGAACGAGTTCTTGAACTTGGAGGGCGACAAGATTTCGACTTCGCGCAACTGGGCTGTTTGGTTGCACGAGTATTTGGAGGATATGCCGGGTAAGGAGGATGTTTTGCGCTACGTGCTGTGCGCCAATGCTCCGGAGACGAAGGATAACGACTTTACGTGGAAGGACTACCAGGCACGCAATAACAATGAGTTGGTGGCCGTTCTGGGCAACTTTGTCAATCGTGCGTTGGTGCTGACGAAGAAGTACTACGACGGTGTTGTGCCGGCAGCGGGTTCACTTACGGAGTACGACCGCGCGACCATCGAGGAGTTGTCGCAAATCAAGGCATCGCTCGAATCGAATATCGAAAACTACCGCTTCCGCGAGGCGTTGAAGGACGCGATGAACTACGCGCGAATTGGTAACAAATATCTCGCCGACTCCGAGCCGTGGAAGGTGGTAAAGACTGATGCAGAGCGGGTTAAGACTATTCTTAACATTGCATTGCAGATTACGGCCAACATCGCCATCGCCATCGAGCCGTTCATGCCGTTCTCGGCAGCGAAGATTTTGCGTATGCTTGCTGTGGATCACTTCGAGTGGGATTCGCTTGGTGCGATGTCGCTCATCGAGGCTGGCCACACCATCGGCACTCCGGAGTTGCTCTTCGAGAAGATTGAGGATGAGACCATCCAGCGTCAGTTGGATAAGTTGGAGGCAACGAAGGCGGCCAACGCTGCTGCGGAGGTGAAGGCCGAGCCGCAGAAGGCGGAGTGTACGTTCGACGACTTCCAGAAGATGGATATCCGTGTTTCGACCATCGTTGCTGCGGAGAAGGTTGCCAAGACGAAGAAGTTGTTGAAGTTGACGGTTGATACGGGTATCGACACGCGTACGATTGTGTCGGGTATTGCCGAGCACTTCACACCGGAGCAACTCATTGGCCAGCAAGTACTTGTGTTGGTAAATCTTGCGCCTCGTGAGTTGAAGGGCATCCTTTCGCAGGGTATGATTCTGATGGCGGAGGATGCGACAGGTGCGTTGCGTCTTGTTCAGCCATCCGAGCCTGTTAAGTCGGGTTCGATGGTCGGTTAGCGAGCCGAAATGTTCCACGTGGAACAGATGTTTTTTTGTGCAGGAGCCGTCGGCGCGAGCGAAAGCCCCCGATAGCCCTGCACATAGTTTAAGAAAACAATTTCCTGATAGAGAAATGGAATTGAATTGGGACGAATTAAATTTCGATTTTAATGCGACGGGTGGCGAGAATGTGCGCTACTACTTCAAGGATGGTGCGTGGAGCGAACCGCAATACACCACCTCCGAGTTCATTCCCGTACATATGTGTGCCGCCGCTTTGAACTATGGTTTGCAGGCGTTCGAGGGGTTGAAGGCGTTTCGTGGCGTGGATGGTCGGGTGCGATTGTTCCGTGCGCACGCCCACTATGCGCGAATGGCGGCAGGTGCGCGAAAACTCTGTCTGCCAATGGTTTCCGAGCAGACGTTCATAGATGCGTGTGTTGATATCGTGCGCCGCAATCTCGCTTTTTTGCCTCCTTACACTTCGCGAGCTGCGCTCTATGTGCGTCCGGTACTCTTTGGTACTCGCCCATCGCTTACGGTGCGTGGGTCGGACGAGGCCGGATTCTGTGTCTTTGCAACTCCGGCCGGCCCGTACTTTAAGGAGGGAATCCGTCCGATAAACGCTATTGTCAATCGCAATCAAGATCGCTCGGCTCCGCTTGGTACGGGCGATGTGAAGGTGGGTGGCAACTATGCGTCGAGTATGCTGTCGTATGAGGAGGCGCACGCGATGGGCTATCAAGCGGTGCTCTACACCGAGTCTATCGAGCATCGCTATATCGAGGAGTGTGGTGCGGCAAACTTTATTGCTATCCGAGGCGACCGCTACATCACGCCGAAGTCGCCGTCGATTTTGCCGTCGATAACCAACGCTTCGTTGCGCCAAATTGCAGAGGATAAGGGTTTTACGGTCGAGGAGCGTCCGATTGATGTTGCAGAGTTGCCGTCGTTTGAGGAGTGTGGCGCTTGTGGTACGGGTGCGATTATCACGCCGCTTGGCAATGTTTTCGATCCGGCGACGGGCGAGACGATTCACTATTGCGACGAGCCGGGTCCGGTATTGCTCGACCTATATCGTTCGTTGCAGGATATTCAATATGGTCGCACGGAGGACAAATACGGTTGGTGTATCATTGTTGAATAGTTTTTGCCCTCATTCATATCTCCCTCAACGCTCTCGCAATAAAGAAAGAGAACGGAGTCACAAAACAACGAAAACCCCACAAAATCAACGATTTGTGGGGTTTTCTTTTTCTCTGTTTTTTGCAAATGTTCCACGTGGAACACCTGTTGTGTTGGGGCGGCTGTGTCATTTGTTCCACGTGGAACATTTGGCAACCCTGCGCGCAATCCCCGACCTGTTATCGGCCGAAACGAATCAGCAAAACGTTTATATCCGCTGGCGAGACACCCGGAATGCGCGAAGCCTGACCGATAGTCGTCGGGCGTATGCGTTGTAACTTTTGGCGTGCCTCGATGGTGAGCGACTGCATCGACATATAGTCGAAGTCGGTCGGAATCGAGATTCCCTCCAAACGGTGTAACTTTTCGGCAACGCCACGCTCGCGCTCGACATAGCCGCTGTATTTGATTTCGATATCGGCAAGCTCGATAATCTCATCCGTAATACCCTGCTCCTCGACAAAACGACGCAACTTCGGCAGCACACCAACCAGTCCGGCCAATGTGATTTCGTTGCGAAGAGCGAAGTCGAATATCTTTCGACCCTGCGATGCGGGTGGTAAACCGAGCGAAATTAAATAGTCTTGAATTTCCGATATTTTTACACTCTGCGTACGAGTGTAGGAAATAAGCGATTCTAAAAGCGATTTTTTTTCGACAAATTTTTCGTATCTGCTCTTCGAAATCAGTCCCAATTTGTAGCCAAGTGGTGTGAGTCGCTGGTCTGCATTGTCCTGACGGAGCAAAATACGATACTCGGCACGCGAGGTAAACATTCGGTATGGCTCATCGACACCCTTCGTCACCAGGTCGTCAATCAGTACTCCGATATACGCATCATCGCGGTGCAACACTATCGGCTCTTCGCCTCGCACGCGACGATGGGCGTTGATTCCCGCCATAAGTCCCTGTGCGGCAGCCTCCTCGTAGCCCGTCGTGCCGTTTACCTGCCCTGCAAAATACAGATTATCAACGAGTTTGCTCTCCAACGTGTGCCACAACTGCGTCGGTGGGAAATAGTCGTATTCGATGGCATAGCCCGGACGATAGACGTGGACATCCTCCAAGCCGACAATCTTGTGTAACGCCTCCAACTGCACATCGTACGGCAGCGATGACGAGAAACCGTTCAGGTAGTACTCGTTCGTGCCTTCGCCTTCGGGTTCGAGGAAGAGTTGGTGTTGCTCCTTGTCGGCAAACGTACGCAACTTATCCTCAATGCTCGGGCAGTAGCGCGGACCTATACCCTGGATGGTACCGTTGAATAGTGGTGAGTCGGCAAAGCCTCGTCGCAGCGAGTCGTGTACCTCTTTCGAGGTATAGACCAGGAAGCAAGGCATCTGATGGCGAACGGGTTGCGTCTCGTCCGAGAATGAGAATTTCGATGGTTGCTCGTCACCGAATTGCGGTTCGAGTGCCTCGAAGTTGATGGTGCGCGCATCGAGTCGGGCCGGTGTGCCGGTTTTCATTCTACCCTTCTCAATACCAACACTTTGCAACGATTCTGTAATGCCTACCGCAGCCGCATCGCCCGCTCTGCCTCCGGCTGCCGACTCTCGGCCGCAGTGCATAAGTCCGGAGAGGAATGTGCCGGCGGTGAGGATGATGGTTTCGGCCTCAAATACGACGCCCATTTGCGTTTTCAGGCCTCGTACGCGTGGTCGCTCGCCCGAGTGGTCGAAGAGTATCTCGGTGGCAGTATCCTGCCAAATATAGAGCCCCTGCGTGTTCTCCAACGTGTGGCGCCACTCGGCCGAGAAACGCGACTTGTCGCACTGTGCGCGAGGGCTCCACATCGCAG
This sequence comes from Alistipes sp., assembly GCA_017654125.1. Lineage (GTDB taxonomy): Bacteria > Bacteroidota > Bacteroidia > Bacteroidales > Rikenellaceae > Alistipes. The sequence continues at coordinate 5,282 of JAFNYX010000028.1, forward strand.
CACCCTTCGAGCGGTTGAGCATACGGAATTGGATGGTTGTGCGGTCGGTTATCTCGCCCGTTTTGCCTCCCAGCGCGTCAATCTCGCGGACGATTTGTCCCTTCGCTACGCCACCGATTGCCGGATTGCACGACATTGATGCCATTTTGGTCATATCCATCGTGACGAGCAACGTGCGCTCTCCAAGTCGCGCAGCTGCCGATGCTGCTTCGCAACCGGCGTGTCCCGCTCCGACAACTATAACGTCGTATTTCATCATAATCAGTTGAGTATTAATGTGTTGTCTCTTGTGCTCGCATCTCGTCGAGAAGCACCAGATAGCGATCCTCTTTGGCGTGCATCTGTCGTTCGGCGCGAGGAGTTTTGTCCTTTTGGCCGCAGAGGTGCAACACGCCGTGCACGATGACGCGCAGCATTTCGCGGCGAGCCGTTGTGCCGTAGATTCGGGCGTTGTCCGCGACGGTTTCGACGTCGATGAAGATGTCGCCGGCGATGTATCCCTCGTTCAGTCGGCTATCATCGAAGGTGATGATGTCGGTGAAGTAGTCGTGGCCAAGAAACTCGATATTCATCGCGCGATGACGCTCCGCCGAGCAGAAGACATAGTTCACCTGCTCGATTTGGTAGCCTCCTTCGCGGCGAGCCACTTCGCGCAGCCAGCGACGCAGAAGTCGTTTGTCGCGCAACCGATAGTTGCACTCGTCGTTAAAATAGAGTATATCCATCTTTCCCCCTGTTTTTCTCTTTGTAGTGGTTCTATTTGAAGAGCGACGATGCCTGTATCTTTATTGATGGCGACGGCGCATAGATACCGAAGACGATCTTGTACTCGACATCCATCGTTGTCGGATTGACCATACTTGCCACCTTGCCGAGCGTCTGGTTGCGCGCGACCTGCTGATTCTGCTTGACGGCCACCGACGAGAGGTTGGCATACGATGAAATATACTCACCGTGAGCCACATAGACATCGTATTTGTTGTTTATCTTGTTGCGCGAAATCTTCATCACCTTGCCCTCGAAAATCGAACGCACGGCGGCATCCTTCTCGCCCACTATCTCCACCATATTGCCGTTATAGCGCACCACGCGACCCCCTGCCACCGGAAGTTGCAGTCCCGACGTCGAGGTCGAGAATGTGGAGCCGGACTTGTTGCCCTTGGTGAGTTTGCGCAACTCGCGAATTGCCGCGTCGAGTTTCTTCTCCTGCTCGGCGACCGATTGCTGTACGCTCTTCTCCTGCTTCGACATCTTGTCGCGCACACGTTTTGCTTCGTTGCGGTCGCGGCGCAGACGTTCGCGCTCGCGGTCCAATCGCTTTTTGGCTTCGGCTGCCTCGGCACGTTTGGCATCGAGGGCTTCGCGCTCGCGCTTGACATCCTCTCTTACCGAGACGATGCGTTTCATCTGCTCGTGGCGATACACCGTTGCCGAGCGTAACGACGCCAGACGGTGGGCAAACTCGGTGGCTGACGATGCCGAGAGAAGGAATGTGAGCGGAGTATTGAAACGGTGGTTGCGGTATGCCGTGCGAATCATCTCGGCACAACTCTTTTCGAGAGCCGAGTGTTGGCCCGACAGTTCGTCGATGCGAGCCGATTGTGCGGCAATATCTTTGTTTAACTCCTTGATTTGGCGGTCGGTAGCATTGATAAGTGCGTTTCTTTTCTCGATTTGGCGAATGAGCGAATTGACCAACTTCTGTTGCGAAGCCTTGTTCTTTTTGAGTTTAGCCAGCTGTTTCTCCTCCTTGGCGATACTCGCTTCGAGTTGTGCTATGATGCGTCGCTGTTCGTCCGCCTTGCTCGATTGTGCGTATGCCGGCGCGATGCCCATGACGAGCATCAGCCAGACGCCTACTACCAACCATTTTATGATTTCACGCATATTGTTCATGCTTTTCCGCTGTGGTTTTTTCATCGTTTTTCGGGTGTTTTGCCGCGCGCTTTTTGGCGTTCGATGCGAAGGTCGATTGCGGCAGCATCCTTATATCCGCGTTCGAGAGCCTTGCGCCAATAGGTCTGTGCCATAAACGCTTCGCCCAGGGCATCGAGTATGTCGCCATAGTGCAGAGCCAACTCCGCCGACGAGTGACGGTCGAGCGAGAGCGCCTGCTGCATATATCGTTTTGCCTCCTCGTAGCGACCGAGTCGGTAGAGCACCCATGCGAGCGTGTCGAGGAAGGTCGATGAGTTGGGCGTGAGCGTCGTGGCGCGTGTTGCCATTGTGAGCGCACGCTCCAAATCGCGCCCCTCGACGGCGAGGAAGTAGGCGTAGTTGTTGAGCACCGAAGAGTTGTCGCCGTAGTAGTGCAATGCGCGTTCGAATGCTTTATAGGTGCGTTTTTGCTCACCTCGGTTGTGCTCCGTATCGCCGATGTAGCCCCACAATCGTCCGCGTAGCGAATCGGTTTGTGCATATTTCAGAGCCTCGCGGTAGGCCTCAATCGCCTCATCGTAGCGTGTGGCGAGTGCGAGCGTATGTCCGCGCATGGCTCGCAAGTCGGCATCGTCGGGATATTGCTCGACGGCGCGGTCGATGTAGAGTGCGACCGAATCGTTACGCGAAAGGTAGTTTTCGATTTCGATTATGCGACGGAAATCATCCTTCGTCACCCTCTCCGATGGCTGTGCCGTGCGACGTTTATAGACATTCACCGCCTCTTCGATGTTGCCCGATGCGATAAGATGGTCGGCGTAGAGGTCGCCCACCTCGCGGTTGTCGGGGTAGCGTATGGCGAGCCGACCGGCAAGGACGTTGATTTGCGGATAGTATTCGCGATAGAAACGCGTATTGGAGGTCAGTGCCTTGAACTGTCCGATTTTGTTTTCGACCGAGATTTGGTCGCTGTCGAACAGGTGCACCATGACGCTCAAATAGGCCGGATATTCGCGTCGCGAGGAGTAGTAGTCGCCCAGTGCCAACCACGGGTTGATGTCGGTCGTATCGCGGCGTATTGCCTCACGATAGACCGCCTGTGCAAGCGAATCGCGGCGCGTTGCGGCATATACGTCGGCCAACATCAGGTAGCTCTCCGTCAGATATGGAGCCTCGGCAATCATCCGCTTGGCCTCCTCCTCTGCCCGCTCGAACTGCTGCGTTTGCAGGAACAATCGCTGGCGGAAGCGCACGAGCGGCTCCAAGCGACCAAACCGATTCTCTGCCGAGTCGATTATGGCGATGGCCGAGAATGGTTGTTTGTTGCGGTCGTAGAGCAGCGCGAGCATTCGGAAATGGTCGGGGTCGGTGCTCTTTTCGGTCAGGCGCGAGTAGTATCGCATTGCCTCCTCGTATCGCTGTGCCGAGACGAGCGATGAGCCGAGCGTTTCGAGGTAGTACTTGTTCTCCGGCTCGACATCATACGCACGCCGCGCATAGTCGGCCGCCTTCGACGGGTCGCTCTCGATGCGCGAGAGAAGATGCCACGCCGGAGCGTAGGTCGAGTCGATAGCCAATGCGCGATCGGCGTAGTGGCGTGCACGGTCGTTGTTGTTGTGGATGGAGTGTTGCTTGAAGGCCTCGGTGTAGAGCGTGAAACGGTCGGTTGAATCGGCCGTGCGCTCCGGCTCGGCAGCAGTGATGCGCTGCGGCCCTTTGGTCAGGCCGCAGAAGAGCGCAAACGCCGCAATACCGCAGAGCAACCCCCTACCTCTCATCCTCACTTAAAAGACGTCTGTTTTTGTTGTGTTAGAGTACGCTGTCGAACTGGTGCAGGAAGCGCACATCGTTCTCGAAGTAGAGACGCAAGTCCTTCACGCCGAACTTCAACATTGCGATACGCTCAACTCCCATACCAAACGCAAAGCCCGAGTACTCGTTCGGGTCGATACCGTTAGCCGTCAGCACGTTCGGATCGACCATACCGCAACCGAGAATCTCCAACCATCCCGTACCCTTGCAGACCGGACAACCCTTGCCGCCGCACAGGTTACACGACACATCCACCTCGGCCGATGGCTCGGTGAACGGGAAGTACGACGGACGCATACGAATCTGCGTCTTTTCGCCGAAGAGCTCCTTTGCGAAGTAGAGGAGCGACTGTTTCAGGTCGGCAAACGACACGTTGCGGTCGATGTAGAGGCCCTCGATTTGGTGGAAGATGCAGTGTGCGCGGTACGAAATCGCCTCGTTGCGGAATACGCGGCCCGGGCAGATTACGCGAATCGGCGGCTTCTGCGTCTCCATCGTGCGTACCTGAATCGACGAGGTGTGCGTACGCAGCAGGATGTCGTCCACGTGTGGCTCATTCGACATCTTCTCGATGAAGAACGTGTCCTGCATATCGCGTGCAGGGTGCTCCGGCGGGAAGTTGAGCGACGAGAATACGTGGCGGTCGTCCTCAATCTCCGGACCCTCGGCTACGGTGTAGCCCAAGCGTGCGAAGATGTCGATAATCTCGTTCTTGACAATCGAAATCGGGTGGCGTGAGCCGAGTTGCTCGGCTGTGCCCGGACGCGACATATCCTCAATCTTTACATCCGGCTCTGCCTTTGCAGCCCACTCCTCTTTGAGGGCGTTGATTTTGGCGAGTGTGGCCTGTTTGAGCGCGTTGATGCGCTGGCCGTATTCGCGTTTGAGTTCGGGAGCGACACCCTTGAACTCCTCCATCAGGGCGGTCACTTCGCCCTTCTTACCCATCATTTTGATACGAAACTCCTCGATTTCGGCAGCCGCCTGTGGTGCGAACTCCTCGACTCTGCGGAGCAAGTCGTTGATTTTCTGTTGCATATATATAATTTTTAATTCTTAATTTTTAACTCTTTTCGCAGGCAATAATATCCAAACCTAAAAATATTCGTTTCATCGTCAAATATTTCTATAAGCCCCGTTTGTCATTATTGTCCGTTTTTTGCGGTTTGCCCCCCCTGGCTACCACTCCGATGTAAAGTGGAAGCGGATATTCGGGAACTTCTCCTGGGCGAGTGCCAACGCATAGCTCGTATCGGCGAGGAACACGTCGCGACCGTGTTTATCGACCGCCATATTCGTATGCTTGCGACGCTTGAAGTCGGCCAACTGTTCGGCGTCGTCGCTCTCAATCCAGCACGCCTTGTAGATGGAAATCGGCTCCCAACGACACTTTGCTCCGTACTCGTGCTCCAAGCGGTACTCGATAACCTCGAACTGCAACTGACCCACCGTACCGATAATCTTGCGGCCGTTGAGCGACGAGGTGAAGAGCTGTGCCACACCCTCGTCCATCAGCTGGTCGATACCTTTGGCCAACTGCTTGAACTTCATCGGGTCGGCATTTTCGATATAGCGGAACCACTCCGGCGAGAAGGACGGGATGCCCGTAAAACGCAACTTTTCGCCCTCGGTGAAGGTGTCGCCGATGCGGAAGTTGCCCGTATCGTGCAGACCGACGATGTCGCCCGGATAGGCGAAGTCGATGACCGACTTCTTCTCGGCCATAAATGCCGTCGGCGACGAGAATTTGAGCTGCTTGCCCGATGGCACGTGCAGATAGTTCTTGCCGCGCTCGAAGACGCCCGAACATATCTTCATAAATGCCAGACGGTCGCGGTGGTTCGGGTCCATATTGGCGTGAATCTTGAAGATGAAGCCGGTGAGTTTCTGCTCGTCGGGCTCGATGTTGCGCGTCTCGGTGGTCGAACGGCGAGGCGACGGAGCGATACGGATGAAGCACTCCAACAACTCGCGCACACCGAAGTTATTGACTGCCGAGCCGAAGAATACCGGAGCAAGACGGCCTGCGAGATACTCCTCGCGGTCGAACTCCTCATATACGCCCTCGACCAACTCCACGTCGCTGCGCAACTGCGTCGCGTAACGCTCGCCGATGAGCGCATCAATCTCCGGTGAGGAGATATCCTCGAACTCGGCGGTCTGCGCGTCGGCTGTCAGTCGCTCGTCGGTCGTGAAGAGCGAGATGTTATGCTCGTAGAGGTTATATACACCCTTGAAGGTCGGGCCGCTCGAAATCGGGAATGCCAACGGGCGCACCTTGATTTGGAGTTCGCTCTCCACCTCGTCGAGCAACTCGAATGGGTCCTTACTCGGGCGGTCGAGCTTGTTGATAAAGACGATGACCGGTGTGTTACGCATACGGCAGACGTTCATCAGTCGGCGTGTCTGCGTCTCGACACCCTTCGCACCGTCGATAACGATGATTACCGAATCGACAGCCGTCAGCGTGCGGTACGTATCCTCGGCAAAGTCCTCGTGACCCGGCGTATCGAGGATATTGATTTTGATATCCTTGTACTCGAAACCCATCACCGATGTTGCCACCGAGATACCACGCTGACGCTCAATCTCCATAAAGTCGGAGGTCGCTCCGCGTTTGATTTTGTTACTCTTTACTGCACCCGCAACGTGGATTGCGCCACCAAAGAGCAGCAGCTTCTCGGTGAGCGTCGTTTTACCGGCGTCCGGGTGTGCGATGATTGCAAATGTTCTTCTTCTTTCGATTTCCTCGCGGAGTGTCATATTTTTTATCGTTTCGTTCTTATAATCCGTGTGTTACTATTTCGTCTGTGGTGGATAGTCGATGGTGTAGTGCAGACCCACCGACTCGCGGCACTCGCGTGCCTGCTTGATTGTGAGGTAGGCCACGACCGTCATATTACGCAACTCGCACAACTCCTGACACGGCTTGGTGCGGTTGTACAACTCCTCGGTCTCCTGCCAGATGATTGCCAGACGCTTCATTGCGCGTTCGAGGCGCAGGTTGGAGCGCACGATGCCGACGTAGTTCGACATAATCGCCTGCAACTCCTTGCGATTTTGCAGCACGAGGACCATCTCCTCGGCCTCGGCCGTACCCTCGAAATTCCAATCAGGAATACCCTCCTGGAAATCGACTTTGTTGATGAGCGATGCCGTATGGCGTGCTGCGCGGTCGGCATATACGACTGCCTCGGTGAGCGAATTCGACGCCAGACGGTTCGCGCCGTGCAGACCCGTACACGAACTCTCGCCGAGCACGTAGAGTCGGCGGATGGAGCTCTCGCCGTTGCTATCGACCGTCACACCGCCACAGCAGTAGTGAGCCGCCGGACAGACCGGAATCATATCCTTCGTGATGTCGATGCCTATCGAGAGGCACTTTTCGTAGATGTTCGGGAAGTGGTGGCGTGTCTCCTCGGCCGGCATATGCGTAACGTCGAGATAGACGAACTCCTCGCCGCGAATCTTCAACTCGTGGTCAATCGAGCGAGCCACGACGTCGCGCGGAGCGAGCGAACGCATCGGGTGGTACTTGTCCATAAACTCACGACCGTTTTGCAGACGCAGAATGGCTCCGTAGCCACGCATCGCCTCGGTGATGAGGAACGACGGACGCTCGCCCGGGTGGTAGAGTGCCGTCGGATGGAACTGTATGTACTGCATATTTTTGGTAAACGCCTTTGCGCGGTGGCACATCGCAATACCGTCGCCCGTTGCTACGGTTGGGTTGGTTGTCGTATTGTAGATGTTGCCGCAGCCGCCAGCCGCTACAACCGTAAACTTGGCGAGGATGGTCATTATCTCGTCGGTGTCGGTGTTGAGCACATACGCTCCGAAGCAAGCCAATCCACGAGTGTGGCGTGTCACGATTTCGCCCAAATGGTGCTGCGTGAGCAGGTCGATTGCGAAGTGGTGTTCGAGGATGGTGATGTTCGGGTGGTTGCGTGCGCGATCGATGAGTGCGCGTTCGATTTCGGCACCCGTCAGGTCCTGATAGTGGAGAATGCGGTGCTCCGAGTGACCGCCTTCGCGGTGCAGGTCGAAACGGCCATCCTCCGTGCGGTCGAATCGCGTACCCCACTCGATAAGGTCTTTTGCCGCCTCCGGAGCATTGCGGATGACGAGTTCTACGGCCTCGCGGTCGCATTTGCCGGCACCGCACACGAGCGTATCCTCGATGTGTTTCTCGAAGGTGTCGGGCAGATAGGTTACCGAGCAGATACCGCCCTGTGCGTAGTTTGTGTTACACTCCGCCAATTCGCCTTTTGTGACGATGGTGACGTGACCGACCTCTGCCGCTTTGAGCGCGAAGCTCAAACCCGCCGAGCCGGAACCGATTACCAAAAAATCACTTTTCATAATTTTGAGTTTTACGACATTTGGGAATATTTGGGGCAAAGATAGGAATTTTTAGCGGAACGTAACTATGTTACGTACAAAAAAAGAGGGTGTCGCAACGTTCGTGTTGGACACCCTCTCTGTTTTATGACGTTTTTTCTACATTCTCGCCACCGGACGGCGCATTGGCAGACCGGCCTGCTCCATGTAGTGACGTTGCGATTTGAGCAGGTTGCGCGATTGGAGAATCATCGTCTTGGTCTCGGCCAGGAAGTCGAGGTACAACATTCCCGACTTCGAGTTCGATTCGCCGGTGTTGATGCGCTTCAACTCGCCCTCGGTGAGTTGCGACAGACGCTCGAAGAGCTGGTCGCGCAGGTCGAGCACGTTGTCGATATCGCTGTAATCGCCGCTCGAAATCATGTAGAGGATGCGCGAGTAGATGACATCCGCATCGCTATTGACCGACATCAAATCCTCGGTCTGCACGCGGCTCAAACCCTCGTGGTTGTTGTCGATATGCTCGTATGCCGGACGGGTGATGTGGACGAGCGACTTGGTCATCTCGTTCAGGTAATCGACCACCTGTACATAGTAGAGCGAGAGGTTGATATCGCTGTCGTACGCACGACGCAGGGTCGATGCGATGGAGTATTTCAGCGAGTGGATATTGTCGTACATCTGGTTGGCCTCTGCCGTAAGCTCTTTGAGTGCCTTGCGGTTCTCCTTCATCAGACCGAGCAACGTACGGTTATAGATACGGATGGAGTTCTTGATGGTCGTCTGCGTGAGCGTAAGCACGGTGTCGGCAACATTGGCATCAGCCGAGAGCTTCACCGCCTTATCCTCTTTTTCGCCCTTCTCCTTCTCCTCCTTCTTCTTCTTGCGGGCAGCCATCACATTTGAGTGGATGAGCATATAGAGGCAGAGCACCGAAAGGATGCCGAACGCAATCCAACCTCCCCACATAAGCAGTGCGCCCACGATGAGTGCAATCAGGAAGCCGCCGATAGCCGTCACGAACCAACCCATGATGACGTCATCACACCTGTAATACGATATACGGCACTCTCGCGGCCCCAAGCGCGGTCGGCGAGCGACGAACCCATCGCCACCATAAAGCATACGTAGGTGGTCGAGAGTGGCAATTTGAGCGACGTACCGAGCGCAATGAGCAGTGCAGAGGTTGTGAGGTTCACCGTCGCACGAATCATATCGTACGGTGCGCCCGTATGCTCGACATCCGCCCACTCGAAGCGCGACTCGATAAAATCTTTGGCACGCTGTGGCATTGCGCGGTCGAAGAATCGAACGATGTTAATCGTACCACGAACAACGGCGCGCGAGAAGAGCGACGAGGAGCTGTTTGGCTGTACGTCATCGCCTTGTGCCGAGAGCGAAAGCTCGGTTTCGGAGACGGTCATCGCCTTGCTCGATGTCCAGAGCGTCACAATCATAATTGCGCCCGCTGCCATGATATAGAGCAGATTGGCGGTCTCCGGATGGGTTAGTTGCTCCATCAGCAGACCCTCGTTCATGCCTGTTGCGGTCTTTGCGTACGAGAATGCGTCGAAACCGGCAATCGGCACACCGATAAAGTTCACGAGGTCGTTACCCGCAAAGGCGAGTGCGAGTGCGAACGTACCGGCGAGGATGTTTACGCGCAGGATATTGATTTTGAAGAGTTGCAGGAAGAAAAGCAACGCCGTGCAGAACATCCAGCAGATGAGCAGGGCGATGAGCATATGGTTGTTAATCCAGCCGATGAAGGCACTGCCTGCAAGGATATTTTTCAGACCCTTGAACAGCGCAAAATAGACAATCGACGTGAGCGACAAACCGCACCATACGGCACCCATACGGCTGAATACCTTCATGTATCGGAACGAGAAGATGACACGCGACACATACATCAGAATCGTACCACAGATGAACGCCAGCACTACCGACAGAAGGATTGCCGAAACGATACCCATTGCGCGGGCTGTGTTGATGTATTCGCCAAGCATCGAGAAGGTTATCGTCTCGTCGGTCGCAATTTTGAAGAGCGACACCGACACTGCCGAACCGAGCAGGCAGAAGATGAGCGATACGGTGGTCGAGGTCGGCAGACCGAGAGAGTTGTAGAAGTCGAGCAGGATGACGTTTGCAATCATCACACCGACGTACAAGAGCATCACCTCTTTGAAGGTGAAGAGCGATGGGTTGAACATACCGCTACGCGCCACCTCCATCATGCCGCTCGATGTGAGCGCACCGATAAGGATACCGAACGAAGCCACAATCAGGATTGTTCGCATCTTTGCCGCTTTGCTGCCGATGGCCGAATTAAGGAAGTTAACCGCGTCGTTCGTCACTCCGACATAGAGTCCCGAAATTGCGAGAATGGCAAGAATTGCCACCACTACAATGTAGATTTCAGTCATATAGTTGGTATTTTGTTTTTATCGTTTTTGTGTGTCATCTCACTTTTCGGACACAAATAACCACAACAAAGATAACGTGAATTTTTGGTAGCGGGATGGGGTTATGTAAAATTTAACAATTTCTTAACGTTAAAATTGATTTTATGCGGTGTTTGCTGCCGCTACCCATCTTGTCGGCAAAGGGTAGTACGAGGAGTACAACCCTTCGCCTCCAATCCGGGCGAGCGTTGTAAATTCCACCTCAAAATGCAATTTGGGGGCTGTTGGGCGTTAGGAATTAGGGTTGTTAGGGGCATTAAGGAGTTCCCATAATCTTTGCACAACCCACCCGGAGCGTAGCGACAAAGCCTCCCTTTTGCAAAGTGAGGTTTGGAGGGAATGTGGAAATGAATGTTTTGTTTGCCACGCAACCCCCCCCCTGCCTAAAAAGATAAGGTTGACCTTATCAAAAAAAATCCTATCTTTGTACTTTCAACAACACGAAAACACTCTTAAAGATGAAAAACCTGTTAAGAAAATCCGCCAAGCAGATTATGCGTATGGTGGTGGCGTTTGTTGCGACGCTGTTTGTTGCGACCGCCGCAGAGGTTGTGGCGGCTCCCGCTGCGCCACAGATGCCTACATTTCGAGGTGGTCCGCTGCTAAATTTCGAGAATTGGGCGGCATCGCGTTTCAATTCGTCGAAGGAGTTGCGTCAGCAGTCGGTCGAGGGCGAGGCGCAAATCGTTATCCTCATCAATGCCGAGGGCTTGGTCGAGGAGGCAAAGGTGCTCTCTGCGCCGAGCGAGGAGATTGGCAAGGCGCTGTGCGAGATTATGTTGCAGTCGCCGAAGTGGCAACCCGGTCGTCAGAACGGCAAAGTCGTGAAGGTGAGAATGGTTGCGAAGATTAAGTTCACAAAGAAGGGTGCTGTCAAGACCGGAAATTGGCAGCCGCCTACCCAAACAATAAAATAACACACGCTGACGGCGGTGCTCATCGAGGGCTTGATATTTATCGCGATGACGCTGACCAACATGCGCGAGGCGATAGTCAATGCCATCCCGCTCAGTCTGCGTAATGCCATCGGTGCGGGTATCGGTCTGTTCTTTTAGGGTCGGTTAGGGTCTATTAAGGTCAAATAGGGTCAAGTAGTGCCGTCTGCCAAAACCTTTTCACCAAACGCCTTAAACTCCCTAAACTCCCTCTTGTTATACACCATCAAGCAAAAGAGGTTGTTCGTCTCCCGAACAACCTCTTTTCTTTACACGCTCCTCTGTGCGACTAAAACTCCACGCGCTCCGGACAGTATGCCTGTACGCCTTCGAGCATCATTGCCTGCTGCAACTGCTCTGCCTCGCGCTGCAATTCGAGTGTACGGCTGTCGAGCAACACGCCACGAACCTGTGCGCCGAGCGACTGCATAAGCGCCATGAACGGCGACATTTCGCCCAATACCTCCTCAACGCGGAAGTCGTCAGCGATGCCCGCCTTGTCGGCTGCGAGGGCGATGGCTGCGTGCAGACCGCCATTGGTATCGGCCAAGCCGATTTGAACCGCCTCCGTGCCACACCATACGCGACCCTCGGCAATTTCGAGAACGCGCTCCAACGGCAGATTACGACCCGTAGCAACCTTCTGCGTAAAGGTTTCGTACACCTTATCGACCGAGCGTATGAGAGCCTTGCGCTCAACAGCGTTTGGCTTGCGAAGCTGCAATCCGAGAACATTTGCGCCGAAGTCTGCCGAAGAGTTGGTCTTTACGCCATCGGTGGTGATACCCAACTTGTTGCGCAACATATCGCCGCCTTCGATCATCATACCGAACACGCCAATCGAGCCGGTGAGTGTCAGACGATCGGCAACGATGGCATCGGCCGGAGCCGAGATGTAGTAGCCACCGCTGGCGGCATACGAACCCATCGAGACGATAACCGGTTTTTGGGCTTTGAGCAACTCGACTTCTCGCCAAATGACGTCGCTGGCGAGGGCGCTGCCTCCCGGCGAATTAACGCGCAATACGACCGCCTTAATCGACTCGTCATTGCGAGCCTCGGCAATGGTCTGCGCGAGCGATGTGCCGTAGATTGTCTGGCCGTCGTTGTCGAGGTCGCCATCGACGATTTGACCCTCGGCATAGATGATGCCTACCTTCGGAGCCGAGAGGTTCTTCATATCGGCACCCACAACCGAGCAGTAGTCGCCGAGCGACACCATCTCGTAGTTGCCGAGTATGCCCTTTTCGACGCCGAGCTCTGCCCATACGTCATCCATCTGGTCGGCATATATCAGTCCATCGACGAGGTGGAGGTTCAATGCATCCTCGGCCAACATTGCACTCAGCTCGTCGGCGATGGTGTTAAGCGTCTGCTTCTCGATGCCGCGTGACTCGGCAATGGCGGTGAGCATCACATCCCACATCTGGTCGCACATCTGTTGATTTTGGCGACGATTTGGCTCGGACATCTTCGTAAGGATGTACGGCTCGACTGCGCTCTTGTATTTGCAGACAGTCGGACGGAACGCTTCGGCCGAGATACCCAACTTGTCGAACGCGCCTTTGAAGAAGATGAGCGTCGAACTTACACCCGTGAGCTCCACGCCACCTTGTGGTTGGAGGTAGATTTTGTCGGCCACCGATGCAAAGTAGTATGCCGCCTGTGGATAGGTGTCGTTGTATGCTACGACGAACTTGCCACTCTGCTTGAAGCGCACAATCGCCTCGCGCAACTCTTCGAGAGATGCCATCGAGATGGTGCCTTGATAGTTGAAATTGAGGTATATACCCTTAATTCGCTCGTCGGTAGCCGCTGCGTCGATTGCGCGCAACACGCTGAGCAACGAGAGTGTGCGGGTCGATTGCATTGTCTGAAAGTTGATGCCCGCAAACGGATTTGTGGCCGGCGAATCGGTGATATTGTCCGCAAAGTCTATTTTCAAAATCGAGTTAGGCATAACGCTCGTAGCCGACGTTCCGGCCGAGCCGGCAATGCCGACAAGCGTTATAAGCCAAAACAATCCCGAGAGGATGCTGCCCACGACAACAGCCAGCAGTGCAGCCCAAAAAATCTTCATGAATTTCATAGCGTTTTTCTTATTTATATTATTTTTTTGTCTTCTGTTTTCTGGTCGGAAGTCGCAGGAGGACTACTTTCCGAAAGACTCGTTCAAAACCTTTGCCATACGCAAACCGGCTTTGAGAATCTGCTCGTCTGCCAGACGGCTGTACTCCTGTACGAGGTCGAGGTCGAAGTGGCCCAACTCCTCCTTTGGCGTACCTTTCTTGCGCTTCGGGAACTTGTCGTAGATGTGGACGCAACGGTTGGCCGTTTCGCACATCCAGTCATAGAGTGTGCCGGCGGTTACCTGCTCCACGTACTGTTGCGGGATGTTGCAGTCGAGCGAGTGGCCGAAGTCCATGTATCCGAATGCGGAGCGCAGATAACGAATGAGGAGTATATCCCAAACGGTGTGATACGAGGTCTCCTTGTTGTCGATCCACACCACGTTATAGTGGGTGTTGCGCTTGAAGCTGCGGTCGGCGTTCTGGAAATAGGTGTGGCCCGGGCAGTGGAAGTCGCCGAGGGCATGCAACAGGTGGTAGAGGCGATGGCGGCACTCCGTCTCGGAGAGCGACTTGTAGTCGCCGAGCTTCTCGATGGTAGTGCTCAACTCGGTGTATGCCGTACCGACCGGTTTGTGGGTATCCTTGTCGTAGTACGACGAGTGGCGCCACATCTTCGACTCCTCCTGGTGGTTGTCCATCCACGAGGCGTAATAGACAATCGAGCGGCCGTCGATGCACGCCTCGATGTTGGCTTTTGCCTGTGGCGTGAGGTGTCGCTCGGCGATATAGGTGATGGTGGCGTGTACGTCACGACCCCAGCCCCATGCGTTGGTGCCGACCATCAATGTCAGCAGCGTTGCAAGTATGGTGAATCTTGTCTTTTTCATATCTTTTCGGTTCTGTTAGAATAACGGTTTTGGTCTATTTAATGCTCTTTTTCGGCATCGACTCATCGAACAGACCGTTGAGCAGAGCCGCCAAGCGGTAGCCGGCAACGCCAATCTGGTCGGTTGCCATCTCGTAACTCTTGTTGAGCCATGCGCGATACTCTTTGCGCTTGAAATGCTGGTCGGGTTCGAGATAGGAGTATATCGGGCGATAAATCTTGGCATTTTCCACCACCCAATCCATTACGCTGCCGTCCGTCAGTGCGGCTACGCGCTCCGGAGAGAGGCGGTTGAGTTGGTGGACAAACTCGTTGTTCTTCCACGCGAAGGTGGCGGTTACGGCCTCGCCCTCCCAGAAACGCATATACGAACGAGGCTTCTTCTCCTTCTCTATCTGGTACTTCATCTTGCGTGCTTCGAGCAGGTCGGTAAAGACGTAGTGCGACGGGCAGTGCAGGTCGCCCACGATATATACGACGTAGCGGATGTTGTCGGCCAACTCCTGTGCCGAGAGATTATTGCGGTTTTGGAGCGCAGCGACAGCGCGCGCGAGACCATCGAGTGCATCGGCGCGACGTACCACATCCGATGCCGATTTGTCGGCCTTCTTTGCCGATAGGATTTTGCCCTTTGGCGAGAGTGCTACGTTGTGCCAATCGCGCACGTGCTGATACTCGCTCTTATGCTGCACGTCGTCCATCCAATGGGCGTAGTACGCGATGCTGTGGTCGCCCAACGCTGCCTCGATTTTCGTGCGAGCCTCAGGCGTAAGGTTGGCGTCTGCGATGGATGCAATGGCGGTGTGCAGTGCGCCATTCCAAGCCGATACGCTCGGCGCGAAGGCGAGCAGGGCGAAGATTGTGAAAATATGCTTTTTCATACTCTAATCGGTTTTTTATTTGTCGAAAATATCGTTAAAGACCTTCGCCATGCGGTAACCGGCAACGGCGAAGAGATAGCCGGCGACGTTGTTCGCCTCCTCCATATATGCGTCGGTGAGCACCTTGTCTTCGGGTACGGCCTTGTACATCTTCTCGCAGAAAGCCGTGTTCTCGGCGTGCCACGAGTCCGGGTCACCTGCCTGCAACTCTGCACGACGAGCATCGTCGGCACGGTCGAGTTCCTCGGCGAGCGAAAGAGGCGAGTAGCCTACGCGAACAAGACCCACAACGAAACCATCCCAGAAGCGGTGGTATTTGTACTCCTTGTTCTTGTACTTGATTTTCATCGGGCGGTGAGTCGGGAAATCGACATGCACCGGACAGTGGATATCACCCACGAGGTGCGCCAGGAACTTGATGTTGAGCGTCACGAGCGAGTCGCTGAGCGAGCGGAAGTCGGCCATCTCGGCGATGATGCGCTTGGTCTGCTCAATCGAAACAGGTGGCAGAGGGTTGCCTTCGGCATCTGTACGCATATCGTCGGTCCAATAATCGACGTGCCAGTCGCGTGTGATGTCGAACGGTGGCTTGTGGCGGTTGAAATCCATCCACGAAGCGTAATAGACGAAGGATTGTCCATCGAGATACTTTTCGATATTTGCTTTGGCGCGCGGTGTGAGATGGCGCTCCGCAATGCGTGCAATCGTTGCATGGCCGCGGTTATCCCAAGCCCATGCAGCACCCGTCATCACTGCACAAAGCAGTATCGCAAGAAGGATTTTTTTCATAATTAGTCGTTGTTTTTTGTTTTGCTCGTACAAAGATAGAAATTTATATGATTAAATCTTAAAAAAAAGGAATTAAAAACGATTTTTTTCAACTGCTCGAAGATGTGCGATTGCGTTGAAATTTCTTCGAGCTAAGGTGTTTTGGGTATTTAGGGAGAGAGGGGTGAGGAGTTGCTCGATACTTGTGCCTGCTTACACTTTTCAAAAATATGGGTGGTGAGGGTTAAAAAAATGGGCGTTTTTGTTGAAAAACGTGGCAAAAAAATTATCTTTGCACTATGGGAGGTTACGATTTCTAACCATCGTAGCCGAATATCCCGGATGATAAACGTAAAAAGGACTTAAAATCAGATAATTATGTACGGTAATTTCAAAGAGTACCTGCAACAGGAACTCGAATCGATTAAAGAGGCTGGTCTTTACAAGACCGAACGTGTAATCTGCTCGCCGCAGAGAGCCGAAATTGAGGTCGCCGGAGCGCCGGTGCTTAACTTTTGTGCCAATAACTACCTCGGCTTGTCCGACAATCCGCGCCTTATCGAGGCGGCAAAGCGTGCGATGGATGAGCGCGGTTATGGTATGTCGTCGGTGCGCTTTATCTGCGGTTGTCAGGATATGCACAAGGAGTTGGAGCGTGCCATTGCCGACTATTTCGGCACCGAGGATACCATCCTCTACGCGGCTTGCTTTGATGCTAACGGCGGAGTGTTCGAGCCGCTCTTCACCGAGCAGGATGCCATCATCTCCGACTCGCTCAACCACGCCTCGATTATCGACGGTGTGCGCCTCTGCAAGGCGGTGCGCTATCGTTACGCCAATGCCGATATGGATGCGTTGGAGGATTGCCTGAAACGTGCACAGGCACAGCGTTTCCGCATCATCTGTACCGACGGCGTCTTCTCGATGGACGGCAATGCCGCACCGCTCGACCGCATCTGCGAACTCGCGAAGGAGTATCGTGCATTGGTGATGGTCGATGAGTGCCACTCGGCGGGTGTGCTTGGTGCCACGGGTCGCGGTATTACCGAACTCTACAACCTCCGTGGCGAGGTGGACATCATTACCGGCACGCTCGGCAAGGCGTTTGGTGGTGCTGTGGGCGGTTTTACTACAGGTCGTAAGGAGATTATCGATATGCTCCGCCAGCGTTCTCGTCCATATCTGTTCTCAAACTCTCTGCCACCAGCAGTTGTTGGTGCGGGTATTGAGCTCTTTAA
>JAFNYX010000029.1 GCA_017654125.1 Alistipes sp.
GAAAAAGCCACAGCCGCACAACACTCATATCGCCACGCGAAACGAGCGTTCCAATACTCACACCCATCAACAGATAGAGCACACTCCACGCAATCGGAAATACGATATTCGGCGGTGTCAGCGACGAACGACGCAGAGTCGGATACCACTCCGCAAGGGCAGAAGTTTGCAGATAGGAGCCCAACGCACCTACGGCAAAACAGAGCATAATAGGAATGAGGTACGATAATGTTTTTTTCATATTACGGATGATTTCATTTCCACACATCGACCTTTGCAAATCCAGTGCCTCATTTGCCATAACGAAAAGAGCCACCCGCTTTTATGCGGATGACTCTTCATAAATAATCTGTAAGTATTACGTTCCGGCCTACTTTTGCTCTTCATAACCATCGGCCTTCGCACTCCACATCGTGAGCAGCGAAACAATACCGAGTATAGCCATAACCAGAATCGTAATATACGCACCATTCCAACCGTAGTGCTGTGCAACGAAACCGAAGCCGACACCCGAAATCAGCGTACTAGCATAACCAAAGATACCGAGGATACCGTTAGCCGTAGCTGCTGCACGGTTGGTTGCCTGATTAGCAGCTGCAACACCCAGCAATGCTTGCGGACCGTAGATAAAGAAACCGATAAATGTAAACGGAACAATCATTACCCACCATGGTGAGCCGGTCGGAATCAACCAGAATGCCGCAATCGAGAGCGATGCGCCAATCATACAAAATACGCACGTATGGTGTGCCTTATTCTTGAAGATGTGGTCGGTAGCCCAGCCGGCAACGACCATACCAATATTACCACCGATAAACTCGAATACAATACAGAGCGTCGTAGCCACGGCAAGCGTCAAGCCCTTCGACTCGATAAGCAACGTTGGGCCCCAATCGAGCGCAGCAAAACGAACAACATATACGAAGAAATTGGTAAGCGCCAACGTCCAAATCAGACGGTTGCCAAACACCTTACGACGAACAAATGCCTTATACTCCGCACTCTCCTCCGGCGTACGCACGATAGCCTTCTTCTTACCGACAACCTCCGGCAAACCGACATCCGACGGAGAGTCTTTAAGCAACGTGAAAAGGCCAATAGCGCCCATCGCAGCAAACACTGCCGGAATGATGAAGCACCAACGCCAAGCATAATAATGAGCTGCAAACGAAAGCACCTTCAGATCGGTAATCTCCAAACCGAGATTAGATGCAATATTTGCCACCGCCTCGGCATTTGCAGTCATATCAACGCCCAGATGTGGCATAATATACCAACCGCACAAACCGAACACAAGGCCTGCGCCAATCGAGTGAGACATATTCCAAATCGAAAGTTTCGTTGCAAGCTCCTTCGGGTGAACCCATTGTGTAATGGTCTTGGTAATCGGTGGCACACCCATACCCTGCAAGTAACCATTAATCACCCAAACAATACCCATAAAGTAGAGCAACACGCTCGAAAAAGCAATCTCCGTACCTGCATTATTTGCCAAAGCAACAATCCATCCGGCAATCGTATCACTGAATCCGAAGAGGAAGTTTGCCAATGCACACAGCATCAAGCCAATCGAAACGACGATACGCGCACTGTTGCGGTCGGAAATGATACCATTCACAAAACGCGACAAGCCGTAGATAATGCCATGCAACGTAAGGAACAAACCAAGCGACACCTTCGAGATACCGAACTCGGCAGTCAAGCCAGGCATTGCAATCGAAAAGTTTTTACGCACAAAGTAGAAGAGTGCGTAGCCTACCATCGTAACAATAATCGTACGCCACTGCCAATACTTAAACGATTTTGTAGTTTCAGTCATATTCTTTTTTAGTTTTAGGTTTTTCTCTGTATATCAACTCGTTACTCTACCTCCCAGATACCACCTTTACCAAACAGGCGCTCTGTAAGTTCGGCCATAAAACCGCAACGATACACGATGTCGATATTGGTGAATCGGCTACGCATATAAGGGATGTAAGAGAAGGTCTTACGCATACGCTCACGTGTTACGCCAATGTGCTCAGGCTCATATGGAGCACCAACCAGACGAAGGTTATCGCGCACCTCTGCAAACGGAATAATCTGCTCGCGAATCTGCTCTTTGAGCGTCGGCCAAGCAGCTTTAAGCGCCTCCAACTGCTTACGCAATCCCTCCTTATCGGTATATTTACCATATGCCTCCTTCAAGCCGCGAGCCGTGTGACCCGGCATACCAGCGAACACCTCGCGAATCTCTTTCTCCTGCTCTTCCCACGACTTCCACTGCTCAACACACTTATCAATGTCGAGATTCTCGATATCTTTCTCCAACAAGAACTCCAACGATGCTGTCGATGCAAGCGTACCGATACCTACCTTGAAACCGTGCGAAACATGCTTACCCTCGAAGCACAAATCCTCCATATCCCAACAGTGCGAGAACTGGTGCTCGGTACCCGATGCAGGACGGCTCGACTGGATTGCCTGCATAGCAAAACCACTCATGAGCAGACCCTCGGCAAGACCTTCGGTCATCTTCAAATCGCCCTCGTGAACAGCAGCAGGTGCCGACAACGACTCACGCAGACCATCCTGTACCAAATCCCACGCAAACTTATCAATCGCTTCGTTACCCGTAACGTCTGCCAACATCCAATCAGCTGCTGCCGGAATCTTTGCAATCAAATCGGCATAACCCGATGCTGCCAACTCTTTCGGAGCCGCAGCCGCAATAACAGGGTCCATAACAAAACCGTAAGGAGCCGGGCAATCAAATGTCTGCTTGTTACCGTCCTTGGTAATCGACGCACCGTAGGCCGTATAGCCATCCATCGAGGCAGCCGTACCAACACACATATATTTACGACCAAGCATGTGCGAAACATACTTCGTAAGATCGTTCATCACACCCGAACCTACCGCAATAGCGATTACATCCAGATTCTTCAAATGCTCGTACATCTTCTCAACGTGTTGCCACTCAGCATAAAGCTCCTCATCGGTAAAGATAAATGGCTTTTCCTGTGGAACACCCGCCTCTTCAAGCGATGCGAATACTGCTCGACCTGCAACCTCCCACGTATTCATATCAGCAATAATAATTGCCGTTTTACCCGGGAAGAGTTTTGCGAACATCTCAGCCGTACGTGAAACTACGCCGGCGCCAATAATCAAATCTTTCGTGTCTGTTGTGCGTTGAAGCGCACTTTCTACTTTGTTCATAACTATTATATTTTGAAATTTACATCTATTTCTTCTGACCATAATATGCATTTGCACCATGTTTACGCTCGTAGTGTTTCTCGACAAGATCGGGATTCATCTCTACATTAGGATTGAGCGCAACCGTAATGGAAGCCATACGCGCAACCTCCTCCAAAATAACGGCATTATGTACCGCATCGTGAGCATTCTTACCCCACGTGAACGGGCCATGATGCGCAACAAGGACTGCCGGCGTGTGCATCGGATTCATACCCTCAAAAGCGTCTGCGATAACATCACCCGTCGCAGCCTCGTATGCCGTCTGAATTTGCTCATGAGTCATCTCCTTCGTGCAAGGGATATCGCAATAGAAAGTGTCGGCGTGTGTTGTTCCGATATTCGGAATCGGACGCAGTGCCTGTGCCCAAGCCGTTGCATAGGTTGAGTGGGTATGCACCACACCACCAACCTCCGGAAAACGACGATAGATGGCAAGGTGGGTCGGGGTGTCAGACGACGGACGAAGCTCTCCATCGACAACCTTTCCATCCAAATCAACAACGACCATATCATCTGCCGTCATATTATCATACTCGACACCACTTGGTTTGATTACAACCAAACCCGTCTCGCGGTCGATGGCTGATACGTTACCCCAAGTCAAAATCACGAGATTGCGACGCACCAATTCAAGGTTAGCGTCCAACACTTCACGTTTAAGTTGTTCCAACATAATATTTCAAAGTTTTAAGTTTCAATTCTCTTTTCTTCACATGCTCTACAAGCGACTCTCCTCGGCATCCTTTTCCAGCACATCATCACCCTCCCAATCGAACATCTCGAAATCGCTACGCGCTCCGAGCGAAAAACGAGTGTAGGTAATCGGCAAACCTCGGCGCAAATACACCTGTTCGTAGGCAGTCTTAACCGAGAGGACCTCATCAGCATAGCCACTGCCATAGATATCGTTATTCGCAACCTCGCAAGGCAACTCGAAACGACGCACGACCTCTGCCGTATAGTTAAACAGGTGTTGCGAATCGGTTTTCAGGTTAATCCAGCCGTTGTCTTCCAAAATCTGGGCATAATAGTTCAAAAACACGGGCGATGTCAGGCGTTTCTTGGCACGACGTGTTTTGAGCTGCGGGTCGGGGAATGTAATCCATATCTCCGCAACCTCGCCTTTGGCAAAGAGCGACGTGATGAACTCAATGCGGGCACGCAGGAAGCCGACATTGTCCATCTTCGCCTCCGTCGCACTCTTCGCACCGCGCCACATACGCGCACCCTTAATATCAACACCAATAAAATTCTTATCCGGATTACGCTCGGCAAGCGCCACCGTATATTCGCCCTTACCACAACCGAGTTCCAAGATAATCGGTCGGTCGTTTTTGAAAAAGTCGCGATGCCAATTACCCTTCAACGGGTGGTCGCAACGAAACATCTGCTCGAATGCCGGTTGAACAAAGCATTCGAAGGTCAGATTCTCTGCAAATCGTTTGAGTTTATCTTTTCCCATCTATTTACTCTATCTCCTCTCTCTCCACAACTACGCCCACCGCCTCGATACCGCGCACGGGGCTCTCCGGCGAGATTGTGAATATATAGTTTCCTTTTTGTGCAAGCAGCGAATGTTCTCTATATGGCACACTCTCCGACGTCGCCACAGGTGCTTGCGTACCATTGCGACGCAGGCGAAGCACTACCCTCTCGGAGAACTGACCAGCATCCGGCAACGACACATTTATACGTACGGCGAGCGTATCGTGCTGAAAATCGTGATTGTAACGCAGAGCAACCGACAAACGACGCAACGAGAGTGTATCCTCGTTTTCGAAGAGTATGATACTCGGCTCTCTCCACGCGCGAGGATTGACAGCCACCATCTCCACACTCTGCGGAGCAACACAGCCCATCATCGCAATAACCGCTATTATCGACAATTGCACGTTACGACACCACTGCATACGCGCCATTATGGTTATTGTTTTTGTTCACCACTCTTTTGTCCACCACTCGACGTGGATTCACCACCACCGCTCGGTTTACCCTCGCGATTATGATTACTTCCCTGACGATTGCGACCGCCACGATGCGCTCCGCGATTATGTCCGTTGCGATTACGCGGATTGTTACGGCGTTCGCCATCCTGCGACTTCTCTGCAGGCTGATTTTGTGCGCCCTCTATCGGAGCAACCTCCTCTTTACGAGCATCACCCTCTGACACCTCGACCGGGCGCGCCGTTCGCTCTCGTTTCTCGCCACGTTGCTCCTGACGACCTTCACCACGAGCGGAGCGATTGTTGCGCTTCTTGCGCTTCTTCGCCTTATCGAAACGTGTGATACTATCCTCCTCTGTACGGAATGTCGGCTCCTCGGCCTTGGTTGGTGCCGTATCACCCAAGATGCTCTCCACCTTCTTACCATCCCGATTGAGAGCCAAAATCTCCTTCACACGCCATATCGGAATTGTCACGACATTCACCATCGCATCCTTACTCGTACTAAACGACATCGTGCGAGCCAAAATATCGGTCTTGACCGGATAGTACTCGCCATCCATCGCCTGCAACGGCTCGCGCAGACGCGGAATCGAACGACGCGCATCGGCATAGACATCATATTCGTACATCAGACAACACTTCAACTTCGAGCACTGTCCAGCCAATTTCTGAGGATTGAGCGATAAATCCTGAACACGCGCAGCCGAAGTGGTAACGCTCGAAAAACTCGAAATCCACGACGCACAGCACAACTCTCGTCCACAAGCACCGATGCCTCCGATACGGCCCGCCTCCTGACGTGCGCCAATCTGCTTCATCTCAATACGGATATGGAACTGCTCGGCAAAGACCTTGATAAGTTCGCGGAAATCGACACGACCATCGGCGATGTAGTAGAATATCGCTTTAATCTTATCGCCCTGATACTCCACGTCGCCAATCTTCATATCAAGCCCCATTTCAGCAGCAATCTGGCGCGAACGAATCATCGTCTCGTGCTCCAAAGCAATCGCCTCCTGCCAACGCTCGATATCATAAGGTTTGGCTTTGCGATAAATCTTCTTGAACTCGCCGTTGTATGGGTTGAATCCGATGCGACGCATCTGCTTTGCGACCATATCGCCCGTCAGCGAAATGATGCCCACATCGTGACCCGGCGACGCCTCGACAGCCACAATATCACCCACTTCGAGCGGCAAATTATTGACATTCTGGTAGAACGAGCGACGCGTATTCTTGAAACGCACCTCAAATATATCAGTCGGTACATTATTCGGATATTCACTCTGCCAAGGCGTCTCGTGCAGTTTGAAACAGCCATCGGCATAGACGGCAAACGGCTCGCCGAACTCGTTTTCGCCAAAGCAACATCCGCGACCAATTTCAGGTTTGGTATATTTCGTATAGTCCATAATTTCCCAAAAGTTTGTATATTTTGGGTAAAGGTAGGAATTTTTTTTCAATTATAGCGTGTTTTGCGTAGCAAAAGTTATTTATTACCACAATCTGCCTTGGCGCAGATGTCGCCAAACACGCACACTGTATGCAATTGCAGCCGTTGTGAGTCCAACAATATAGCCCACCATCAAACCTTCGGCACCCATATCGAAGACAAATGCGCAAAGGTAGCCGACCGGTATATTGAGCAGGACGTATGCCACAAACGACAGTCCTGCAATGATTTTCACATCCTGCATACCGCGCAACACACCAACCATCGTACCCTGCACAGCGTCGGATACCTGATAGAGCGCAACTAGCACAATAAGATTGGCTCCGAGTGCAATAACCTCGCAATTAGTAGTAAACGCCATCGGCATAATTTGGTTCAGCGCGACGAACGATACCAATACTATCGCTCCCCACAAAGCGCCCAAATGCACCGACGACACGACTGCATCATGCAACTCCTGCGCATCACGTCGTCCGTAGGCATGCGAGACACGAATGGTTGTGGCACTTCCGATGGCAACCGTCATCATAAAGGCTGCGTTGCCATACATTCCGCCAATATGGTTGGCGGCTATTGCCTCCGCACCGAGCCACCCCACCATAATACTCGTAACCACAAAAGCGATACCCTCCAAAAACATTTGACCTGCAACGGGAATGCCGATACGCAACAGACGAGCGACATTCGAGAGGTAGTTTATGCCACGCGAAAATAGTGACAAATAGTCACGATATTCGGGTTGAAACACAAAATAGCAGAGTGCAATAATCGGCAACAAATAACGCGCAATAAGCGTAGATAGACCCGCACCATAAACTCCCATCGGTTCAAAACCAAAATGTCCGAATATAAACACCCAGTTAAGAACGACATTTATCAGATTAGTCACAAAGGCAATGAGCATAGGCGATACGGTATTACCCACGCCCTCCATAAATTGCTTGAAACATCCGTAGAGCATGACAGCCGGTAGCGAATAGCCCATCAAGCGATAGTAAGGCAATGCCATATCTACCACATCCACAGGCTGTCCGAGTCGATAGAGCAATGGTTCCGACCACATCTGCAACAGCATAAGCACAACACCTACCACACCACTCATCACGAGCGATGACTGGAGATAGTGTGCCGTACGTCTATACTCGCCACGAGCAAAGTGTTCGCCAATTATCGGAGTAATACCGAGCGTAATACCAAGCGCCAAACTGAACAGAACGAAGCTCATCATCACACCAAACGAAACAGCCGACAGAGGCAGCGGGTCATCACCGCCGTATGCACCCACCATTACGTTATCAGCAAACTGCACGACGACGTAGCCCAACTGCGAAAGTGCAACCGGAGCAGCCAATCGCAAATTGGCCTTATAATGCGATGCATATCGTACAAACCACTTCATACCGAAACGCAAAGATACAAAAAGTTTGACAAAGCACATAAAATACCGCAATCAGGTCTGTGTACTATGTTTGGCGCAGTTATTGCGACAAGAGGTGTCGGCAAAAGAGTTTTTTCACAACTAAAACAATAGAACAAATCTTAAAAAAAACGTTTTGACTATGGAGATTAAGAAGAGTACAACTTTTCGGTTGAGTGTAATGACACTCGCCATTATGAACGTGACGGCAGTCGTCAGCCTGAGAGGACTACCGGCCGAATCAGTGTACGGCCCCTCGTCCGCATTCTATTATCTGTTTGCTGCCGTAGTATTTCTCATCCCGACGGCACTTGTCGCAGCCGAACTCGCAGCGATGTTCTCCGACAAACAGGGAGGTGTATTCCGCTGGGTAGGCGAAGCATTCGGAGCTCGTGCCGGTTTTCTTGCAATTTGGCTACAATGGATACAATCGACCATTTGGTACCCGACCGTTCTAACGTTCGGCGCCGTCTCGATTGCGTTTATCGGCATGGACCAGACGCATGATATGGCGTTGGCATCGAACAAAGGTTTTACGTTGGCAGTCGTTCTGGCCATCTATTGGATTGCGACCTTCATTTCGCTCAAAGGTCTCGGATGGGTAGGAAAAATCAGTAAATGGGGTGGTATAATCGGCACAATCATCCCCGCCGCACTGCTTATCATTCTCGGTATAACGTACATTTCGACAGGCGGTCACAACAATATGGATATGTCCGTAGGATTTTTCCCAGACCTAAGCAAATTCGACAATCTAGTGCTTGCCAGCGGCATATTTCTCTTCTATGCGGGTATGGAGATGATGGGTATTCACGTGATGGAGGTAAAAGATCCGAGCCGTAACTATCCAAAGGCAATTATCATCGGCTCGCTCATCACAGTAGCAATATTCATTCTCGGCACCTTCTCGCTAGGATTTATCATCCCGGCAAAAGACGTGTCGCTCACACAGTCGTTACTCATCGGCTTTGACCGCTATTTCAGTTATCTGCACATGTCGTGGGCATCGCCAATCATCGCCATTGCCCTGATGTTCGGTGTATTGGCAGGCGTATTAACCTGGGTAGCAGGCCCATCAAAGGGTATCTTCTCTGTCGGCAAGGCGGGCTATCTGCCACAATGGTTACAAAAGACTAATTCGAATGGCGTTCAGCGCAACATTCTGCTCGTACAGGGAGCAATCGTTACGCTTCTGTCGCTACTCTTCGTCATAATGCCATCCGTGCAGTCGTTCTACCAAATTCTGTCACAAATGACCGCATCGCTCTACTTAATTATGTATATGATGATGTTTGCCGCCGCAATCACGCTCCGCTACCGTCTGCGCAACACCGAGCGTCCGTTCCGATTGGGAGGAAATGGCCTGCTGTGGCTCATTGCCGGACTCGGTTTCTGTGGCTCGCTACTCGCCTTCGTGCTGAATTTCATCCCACCGGCACAGATTTCGACCGGCAGTCCTCGCACATGGGTAACGATTCTCGTGGTCGGTTGCCTGATTGTTATCGTCATCCCATTCATCATCTACGCATTGCGTAAACCATCGTGGAAAAGCAATGATGCGGATGCGGATTTCGCGCCATTCCATTGGGAAAAACAATAAGAAAAACGGTCGGGTACACACCCGACCGTTATCTTTTCATTGAAGTAATCACCCCACTATTCAAGACCCTTCAAAAATGTATCATACACTCTCTCGCTCAATGCCACGCTCGAAAAACCGCCATCGTGGTATAGATTCTGCATCGTAACCTTACGCGTCAAGTCCGAGAAGAGCGTAACCACATAATCGGCACAATCCTCCGCCGAGGCGTTACCCAACGGTGACATTGCATCGGCATAAGCCAACATTCCCTGCATACCCGCAACGCCCATACCTGCGGTTGTTGCCGTCGGCGACTGCGAAACGGTATTTACTCGCACGTTGCGATGACGTCCATATCGCTCTCCAAAATTACGAGCAACGGACTCCAACAACGCTTTGGCATCCGCCATATCACTATAACCACACACGCTACGCTGTGCCGCCAAATAGGTCAGAGCCACAACCGAGCCCCACTCACGCAAAGCATCTTTAACAAAGAGTGTATGGAGCAATTTATGGAACGAAACGGCAGATACATCGAGTGTTTTGGAGAGAAAATCATAGTTCAAATCCTCATACGCACGACCTTTACGCACATTTGGTGACATTCCGACCGAGTGAAGCACAAAATCGATTTTACCGCCAAAATGAGCCATCGATTCATCAACCAATCGCTCCAAATCCTCGACCGACGTGGCGTCTGCCTCGATAATAGGAGCATTGCATCGCTTTGCAAGTTCGCCAATCGAACCCAAGCGAATCGACACCGCCATATTGGTCAAGACAATCTGTGCACCCTCTTCAACCGCACGCTCGGCCACCTTCCACGCAATCGACTGCTCGTTCAGCGCACCGAATATAATTCCTCTCTTCTCTTTTAACAGATTGTAAGCCATAAACTCTCCATTTTTGCGCACACCATTCTCTAAATGATGTGCTTGCTCTGTCAAATATTAGATTGCTCCGTCGAAGTCGGCAGCAACATCATCCATCGGCTCGTCATCCGAACCATCATCCTGAATGTCGTCTGCGCCCTTTATATCCTCGTCGTAGTACTCCTTATCGTCGTCCTCATCCGAGAGGTCGTCAATCTTAACATCAATTTTGACAAGATAACTAATCTCCTCTGTCTCAAACGGAACGGCATAGAAAAAGTCGCCATTTGGCTTGTCGATACGAATCATCGCATCAAAATATCCTGCGGGATAGAACTGCTTAACCTCCTCCTGTAATTCGACAGGAAGGTTGTTGAAACTAACTACCAATTTCTTTTTGTTGCTGGGTGTAATCATAAAATTCTGTTCAAAATTTTCCGCAAGTATAAGCAAAAAAAGTATAAGTCGGTGTTTCTGCGTTTTTTTTTTGATTTTTTTTGATTTTCTATGTCTCGTTCAAAACAAAATATGTACCTTTATGCGCGACACAATTGTAAATATGGTATCACACAACAGCGTCAAAGAGCAGATTGAGGAGTTGCGCCGCGAGCTCAACTACCACAACCACAAATACTACGTCGAAAACTCTCCGGAGATTTCCGACTTCGATTTCGACGCAAAGATGCGTCTTTTGCAGGATTTGGAAGCAGCCCATCCCGAGTATGCCGACCCCGATTCGCCATCATCGCGCGTAGGTAGCGACATCACCTCGGAGTTTCATTCCGTAAAACATCGCTATCCGATGCTTTCGCTATCGAACACCTACTCGACCGAAGAGGCGGGCGAATTTATCGAGCGCATTGAACGCGAAGCAGAGGATGAGGTTGCGTTTGTCTGCGAATTGAAGTTTGACGGCACAGCAATATCACTCACCTACCAGCACGGCCGACTGTTGCGCGCCGTTACACGAGGCGATGGTGTGCAAGGTGACGATGTGACGGCAAATGTCCGCACGATACGCTCCATACCATTACAGCTCACAGGCGAGGGTTACCCCGACTATTTCGAGATACGAGGCGAGATTTTGATGCCGTACGCATCATTCGACCGCATCAATGCCGAGCGCGAAGCTGCCGGCGAGCAACTATTTGCCAATCCGCGAAACGCTGCGGCAGGAACACTCAAACAACAACAATCGGCCGTCGTAGCCAAGCGAGGTTTGGATTGTGTGTTGTATCAGATTGCCGGCGACGAGTTGCCGTACGCAAACCATTGGGAGAATTTGCAGGCAGCAAAGTCGTGGGGCTTCAAAATTTCGGACAAGATGCATATTTGCCACTCGGCAAAAGAGGTTTTCGACTATATCGCATATTGGGATACGGCACGAAAGGAGTTGCCGTTTCCGACCGACGGGGTAGTCATCAAGGTAAACGACTTCGCACTACGACGCACGTTGGGATTTACAGCCAAATCACCTCGTTGGGCCGTTGCCTACAAATTCAAGGCCGAGCAAGCTCTCACCCGATTGGAGAGTATTTCGTTCCAAGTAGGCCGTACAGGAGCCGTTACACCCGTTGCAAACCTTGCCCCCGTACAGTTGGCAGGCACAACCGTAAAGCGTGCCACACTGCACAATGCCGAGCAAATTGCGGCACTCGATTTACGCATCGGAGATATGGTATATGTCGAGAAGGGCGGTGAGATTATTCCAAAGATTACGGGTAGCGAGCCGGCAGAACGTACGACGGAGAGCCAACCATTTGAGTTTATCACACTCTGCCCGGAGTGTGGTACTCCACTTGTACGATACGAGGGTGAAGCGAAGCACTATTGCCCGAACCAGAGCGGATGTCGTCCACAAATTTTGGGGCGCATCATCCACTTCATACGTCGCAAAGCATTGGACATCGATGGACTTGGCTCGGAGACCGTAGAGTTACTCTTCGAGAACGGACTTATTCGCGATATCGCCGACCTATATGACCTACGCGCCATTGATTTGGCGGTGTTGCCACGCTTGGGTGACAAATCTGCCGAAAATATTATCCGCAGCATAAATCGTTCGCGCAGCATACCGTTCTACCGCGTGTTGTTTGGTTTGGGCATTCGATTTGTCGGCGAAACAACAGCCAAGCACCTTGCAGGGTTCTTCCGCGGAATCGACGCACTAATGGTAGCCGAGCGCGAAGAACTAATGCAGTCCGAAGAGGTTGGAGAGAAGATTGCCGACTCGATTATCGAATACTTTGCCGACCCAATCAACCGCACAATCATCGAACGTTTGCGCAAACAGGGCTTGCAGTTCGAGGCAGAGCATCGCGAGTTGCACTCATCGTTGCTTGCCGGCAAGAATGTCGTAATTTCGGGTAAATTCATTGACCATACGCGCGACGAATTGAAGGAGCTCATCGAACTGCACGGAGGAAAAAACCAATCGGGCGTAGGCGCAAACACAGACTTTATCGTTGCTGGCGAAAACATGGGACCCGCAAAATTGCAGAAGGCACAAAAACTCGGCATACGAATTCTCTCGGAGAAGGAGTTTATCGAGATGGTCGCAGATACCCCTACTCTACCAATAGTCGAAGAGCCGACGAACACAGCACTCGCGCAAGAATCGACGCCGGTAAAAGAGCAGGTGGTCGTACAGGGTTCGCTGTTCTAATATGAAAGCAAAATTGAGAAATAACGATATAAAATATGAATAACGACAAAATGAAGATAACCGATAAATTCAAAGGCGTGGGCATTGCTTTGATAACACCGATGCAAGAGAACGGCAGCATCGATTTCGCAGCTCTTGCCCGCGTGATTGAACGTGTCATAGAGGGAGGAGTCGATTATCTGCTGGCACTCGGCACGACTTCTGAAAATCCGACTCTTTCGGCAGACGAAAGAGTTGCCGTAATGAAATTCATTCGTCAGCGCGTGGCGGGTCGTGTAGCATTGATGGTGGGTGTAGGTGGTAACTGCACGCAGTCGCTGACCGACACACTACGTAGTTGGGATTTTACGGGTTATGACGCCATTTTGAGCGTCAATCCATACTACAACAAGCCAAATCAGGAGGGTTTGTATCGTCACTTTATGGCTGTTGCCGAAGCATCGCCACTGCCAATCGTGCTCTATAACATCCCCGGTCGCACGGGCGTAAACATGACACCTGAGACCGTTGCGCGACTCGTCGCATCGAGCGATAAATTCATTGGCATTAAAGAGGCATCGGGCAACGTGGAACAGATGCAGCGCATATGCGAAAGCACCAACGGCGATTTCTTCCTCACCAGCGGCGATGACGGACTGACGGTCGAGGCGGTACGCAGAGGCGGCGTGGGTGTGCTCTCCGTACTCGGTCACCTCTACCCTGCGCAAGTAAAGCAGCTGACCGATGCAGCAAACGAGGGTCGCTACGAAGAGGCAGAACAGATACTCAACGAGTTGATGCCGATTACCGACTCGCTCTTCGAGGAGGGCAATCCGGTAGGCATCAA
The DNA here is from genome assembly GCA_017654125.1 of Alistipes sp. GTDB lineage: Bacteria > Bacteroidota > Bacteroidia > Bacteroidales > Rikenellaceae > Alistipes. Next base: position 14,008 of record JAFNYX010000029.1, read on the forward strand.
AACTGCGCTCTCGATTAAGGGTGTCTGCGGTGCAACGGTACGTCTGCCACTTGCCGAAGGAAGCGAGGCATTGCGCGAAAAGCAAATTCGACTCATCGCCGAATACGAAACAAGCAAATAGTATCGTTATAGCAACAAAAAAAAGCACAAACTATGTCAAAGAGAATTTTTGCGGCTATTGCGGCTATCGTTTGGTTGATTGGTACAGCTAATGCCCAGATACCCGACAACGATTTTATATTCGCCGAGATAAATAGCACTGCATCGCAGTACTACTACCCTAACCTGATGATGCGTTACGAGGCGGGCGACGCGCTTACCGATAATGAGTATCACTTCTTGTACTACGGATATGCGTTTCAGCCGCAATACAAGCCGCTCGATGCAAATCCAGGCATGGACCGCGTACAGGCAATCATTGCGCGTCTGGCAATCGACACCCCATCGGTAGCAGATATCGACGAGCTCATCGCTGCCGGCACGGAGGCTATGGAACGTGATCCATTCTCGCCCAAGTTGCTCAACATCATGGCATACGCCTACGGTACATCGGGCGACAATGTGCGCGAAAAACAATATTTCGACCGTCTAAACGGCATCTTGCGCTGCATCGAGCGTTCGGGCTCGGGCATTAAGGAGAAAGAACCTATGCATATCATTATGTTCTCGCACGGATTGGATCTTATCGCATCCAAAGATTGGAACTATCTGAAAGGTCGAATCATCAGCCGCACGGTCGAGTTCGTTCCTTTCGAGCGTCCGCACGACAAAGTTAAGGGTTACTACTTCGATTACAGCCGCGTCTATTGGAACAAGCCGGACAACTACACTTTCAAGCGTGAGCGCACTTGGCAGTTCAACAACCTCAAACCGCGCGAATACAAGACATTACGCAAACGAGACTATTAACAAGCATTGGCAACGCCGATTGCCCAACCATACTGTAAATGAAGAGAACTCTCAACATACTTTCGCTCTGCGCAACAATCTGCACCGTACTACTCTCGGTCGGTTGCGAAGTCAAACCGCTGCCGGCAGGTTCGCTTGTCGTAAACAGCGGCATCGTCTCCAATCGTTTGGAAATTGACGGCCGTGAAGGAGCTTCAACAACATTCGTCATAACCTCCAAATACAATTGGGAGATAGCACACTGCGATGGCGTGCGCTTCGAGCCATCGTATGGCGAAGCGGGCAACAACATCGCAATCACCGCCACCGCTTTGCAAGCAAACAACACGATGGAGGCGGTGCGTTTGGGCGATGTTACGTTCATTGTCGAAAAAACACGATTTGTCGGCATTGAGGCGTATCAGCGACCACAAGTTATCGTTGAACGCAACAACGAACGCATAGTTTGGGTTGATGCAAACGCCGGTGCCGAGGCGTCGTTCGATGTGATATGCTCCGACCTCGATTTCGAAGTTGTGGCAAAAGGCAACATAACCTGCAAGGCCGCCAATACCGATATCACAAAGAAGCGTTTTCGCGTAACAGCACAGGCGACGACCGACAACCTCTCGAATGAAGAACCGACGATCGGTCATGTCGAATTTGAGGTGGAGGGTGTACGCCAGGTCGGCTCGGTCGAGGTTTGCCAGCACAAAGCATTGCGCACGGATGCGAGCAGTGTGAAAATAAATGGCACGGCGGGGTCGGAATATACATTCTCTATCGAAACTCCGTTCTCGTTCGAGGTAACGAGCACTTCGCAGGCAATCTCGTTCACAAAGTCGGGCAACGATATCAAGATAACGGCACTTGCCGATAATCACGACGACAAAGATGCTTTACTCGGAGAGATTATCATATCGCTCGCCGAAAATAGTGCATGCCGAGAGCATGTGAAGGTGTGGCAACGACCGCACAAGGCGCAGCACACGATGATGATCTATATGTTAGGCACGGCCCTTCAATCCTATTTTCAGAGCAACGTGCGAATGATTTTGAGCGCACTTGAAGCCGATATTCTCGGCTCGTCGCGCATCATCATATTCTCGCAGAACACAACACAAACAGGCGAACTCTTCGAAGCACAATACGACGCCGCGACCGGCAAAGCGTCCACCCACTCGCTCGGAACAATCGACCTACCAATACACTACAACGAGCAGATGTTCTCCGACATTCTCTCTCGAATGGCAAAGGAGGCACCGGCTCACAAATATTCGCTTCTGTTCGGCTCGCATGGCAGAGGTTGGCTTCCGAAGGAGAGTTCGGTGACAATGTCACGTGCGGGAGGCGACCGCATCAAGCGCATTTGGACTCCGCTCCCGGGCATGCCGGAAATTAGACACATGGGCGATAGCTCCTCGACCCAAATCAACACCGATGAGTTTGGTCGGGCGGTCGTAAACGCAGGGCTCTATTTCGAGTTTATCGTAATGGATTGTTGCTATATGTCGAACGTCGAAGCGCTGTACGATATGCGCCACGCGGCTCGTCATATACTCGCATCGCCATGCGAGGTGATGGCGGCAGGTTTTCCATATAATGAGATTATCCCGTTGTTGATAAATATCGAAAACTACAATCTGGACGCCGCAGCACGACGATTTGTCGATTTCTATTCGAGCAACCACACCTCATCACGCATATCGGCCTGCGTCGCCGTTACGGATTGCGGACAATTGGAGGCACTCGCTACGGTGATGAAAGGGGTTAATGCTGCTGTAAATAAACCATATTCGGCCGACGATGTCCAGCCGTACGACGGTGTGCATTTTCTCAATAATCCGACGCACATCTTCTTCGATTTGGAGGATTTCGTGATGCGTTCGTGTGCAGACGAACAGCAAGTCAATGCGTTTATCAAGCAGTTGGATAAAACCGTAGCATCGCGCTACCACACACCGACATTTTTCTCGGTTTACAACGGATTGGATAACCCTATCAACCACTACTCCGGCATAACGACAAGCGCACCTATCGAAAGCAACAGATCCTCGGCATACATCGACGAGTGGCGTGAAACAGCGTGGTACAAGGCGACTCACTAATCGGCCTTGGCATATACGCCACGCAAACGGTCGGAGATAAAGTATTGAACAACGCCTCGTGCCAACATATAGGTCGTGAATGCCAGCCACAGCGCATCGTTGCCAATCAACGGATGAAGTACAAAGTAGAGAGCGAAGTATGCGGCAGTCGATACAAGCATCGAGTTGCGTAATACGCGCGTAAGGGTCGCTCCGACCATAATTCCGTCCAATAGGAAAGGCCACGCTGCCGCAAGCGGTATGGCTATCACCCAACCGACATAACGACCGGCAACCTCGATAATCTCCTCGGCATCGGAGGTACCTTCACGCAGGAAAAGCGACAGTATATCCTCCCACCATCCAACATATATAACAACACATAGAAGCGCCGTAGCGAAAGCCCACACCGTACAATGACGGATACAGCGACGCAACGACACTCCATCGCGTGCACCGATAAATCGACCCGTCAGGGCCTCGGCCGCGTAAGCAAAGCCATCGTTCATATAGGAGAAGAGCGTGAAGAGCTCCATGAGAATCGTATTTACTGCAAGAATCGTTGCACTCTCCATACGTGCCGATGCGGCGGTGAAGAAGGTATAGACCGTACAGATGCAGAACGTACGTATTATAATATCGGTATTGACACGGAAAAATTCGCGCATCGGAGCCATATCGAGCGCACGTCGCCAATCGATGCGTCGCAGTGTCTTGCGGAAGCAAACCACAAGCAACACAACCGAGAGCAACATACCACACCACTGCGCCACAACCGAACCGTAGGCAATACCCACGATGCCCATATCCAACCCAAAGACAAACCACAGACTACACAGCACGTGCAATACATTTACGACAATCGACGTACACATCGGAATTACAGCGTTCTGCATACCCGTAAACCAGCCATTCATCGCAAAGAGCATTATGCCTGCCGGCACAGCCCAGATACGGGCATAAAAGTAGTCGGCAACCATATCGCCGCCATTCATCACCCAGAGTGAAAACTCGCCGAGCGGATACTGCAACGCGAGCATCACCACACCCAACGCCACAGCGACAACCATCGCACGCACGAGCATTGCGGTAGTCTCTTCAAAGTTGCCCGCGCCGAACGCCTGCGCCGTAAAGCCACTCGTACCCATACGCACAAATGAGCAGTTCCAATATATGAAGTTGAATATCGAAACGCCTATGGCCAATGCTCCGATAGTCTGTGCCGAGTCGCCCCAATGGCCGGCAATCGCCGTCGAAAAAATACCCATCAAGGGAACGGTTATGCTCGAAATAATGTTCGGAACAGCAAGACGCACAATCTCGCGATTCATATTTATATGTATGGTATGCTCTTTCATGGGCAAGAATCTCTTCTATGCGAAAATTTTTCTGCAAATATATTGATTTTTTCGTCTAAAAATTTGCAAAATCCAAATGGGGGGGTAAATTTGCAATCAAAATCAGACATTTTTGTCAAAAATAACGTAGAACTATGAAACGATTGACTATTGCGGCGATTGCCGCTGTGGCGATGCTCGCGACGAGCTGCCAGCGCATATGGGATGTTCCGGTAGTAGAGTTGGCGCAATCGGAGTACAACGTATCCTCGACAGGCGGCGTAATGGTAATCCCCGTATGCTCGACAGGCATCGACGACGTGGAGGTCTCGTACAAGTGGAACAGCGACGAGTGGGAAACCGACGCAAATGGCGACATGACGCCGAAGGAGGGTTGGTGCAAGGTGGTGAAAATCATCAACGAATACGAAGCAACACGAGCGTTGCCAGTGTGGGATTCCGGAGTGCAAATCGAAATCCAGCCAAACACCGTGAGCGTTGAGCGCACGGCATACATCACCGTATGGAGTTTCAATCAATCGGCAGTCGTGACCATCACCCAAACCGCGAAAATGGAGTAGGCCGTCTGCGACAGACAACCTAAAAGCCCGTTCTTACTCGAAGAATGGGCTTTTTTCTATCGCTTTCGGGCGATGAGTGGTGAGAGTTTGCAAAAAATATGTACCTTTGCAGCCGAAGTCGTGAGACTTTAAGTATTTACAGACAATTCAAAACAGAGAAAATGAAAGATTTTAACAGCGATTCGAACAATGCCGTATCGCGTTTTGCAAAGGACAAGCGTCTTCGCACGGCTCGTACCGAGCGAGTAGAGCGTGGCGAGCGCAAGAGTGACCGTTCAGCGGGATTCGACCGACAGAAGCGCACTTCGTACAATCCGAATTTCACATCCGACAACCGTCTCAAAGAGTCGTTCCGCAGCGAGCGTAGCGAGGAGAAACCACGTCGTACGGGTGCCGGCAACAAGCCATATCGAAGCGAGAAGAGCGAGGGCAAGTCGTTCGGAGCAAAGAAGTTTGGAGCAGGTAAAAAATTTGGTAGTGAGCGCACCTTCGAGCGTGGCGAACGTTCGCAGGGTGGTAAGACTTTCGGCGGCAAGCCATTCGGTGGACGCAAATCAGAGAGCGGAAAGTCATTCGGTGGCGAGAAGAAGTTCGGCGGCAAACCATACGGCAAACAGCACGACGAGCGTCCTAAATCGTACCCTAAATACAACCCAAATAAAGCAACGGGCGAAATTCGTCTAAACCGCTTTGTAGCGCAGTCGGGCCTCTGCTCGCGTCGCGAGGCAGACGACTTCATCACGGCAGGTTTGGTGAGCGTGAATGGCGTTATCGTTACGGAACTCGGCACGAAGGTTAAGCCAACGGACGAGGTACGTTTCAACGACGAGCGCATCCAGGGCGAGAAGAATGTATATTTGGTGCTCAACAAGCCTAAGGGCTATGTTACGACATTGGAGGACGACCACGCCGAAAAGACCGTAATGGAGTTGGTGAAGGGTGCCTGCACGGAGCGCATCTATCCGGTTGGTCGCTTGGACAAGAACTCACTCGGTCTGCTACTCTTCACAAACGACGGCGATGTTACGCGCAACCTCACCCACCCGTCGCTTCGCAAGAAGAAGATTTACGAAGTGACGCTTGACAAACCACTCACTCGCGCCGATTTCGATCAGTTGGCAGAGGGCGTGACGCTCGAAGACGGCGAAGCATTCTTCGACGAGATTTCGTGGTTGAAA
>JAFNYX010000030.1 GCA_017654125.1 Alistipes sp.
GGTTAATGAAGGGCGCACAACCTACCGATACTGCTCGTGCGATTCTTTCGTACAAGGGCGTATTGTACAAGAAGCACCTGTTGGGCGGTGTAGCCAAGGGCGCGTTCTCGGAGAGCGACGCAGAGGCTAAGTTCAACAAGTGGCTCGGTGAGAAGGAGGGTAAGGTTACCGCAAAGGTAAACAAGCTCGTTGCCGAGGCAAATGCAGACAAGAAGGCGCGTCTTAGCGCAGAGCAGGCCGTTAAGGAGGCACGCGCTAATGCGATTGCCGAGAAGAAGGCCGCTGCTGCTGCAGAAGCTGCTGCTGCCGAGGAGGCAACCGAGGAGGTTGCAGCCGAGTAGTCGAACCGAAATCGTTTAACGAGAGATTCGACTTTCGAAAAATGTTGGCGGTAGGTCGCATAACGAAGCTCTTCGGAGCCGAGGGTGAGGTGAATGTAAACCTCTATGCCGACTTTCCTGACAACTTTGATTGGGAGGAACAACCATTGTTCGCGCAAGTGGACTCGTTGGTTGTTCCTCTTTTTTGTGAAACCTTCTCGCGTCGAGGTGCAAGTAGTGCAACGGTGCGATTTGCAGATATTGATACGGTGAAACGCGCCGAACTCGTTATGGGTAGCGAGGTGTTTATCGATGAAGAAGAGGGTGACGATGATGAGTACTTCGCTTTTGAGGACCTTATAGGCTTTACGGCGCGTATAGGTCGTGCGAAGGGTGAGATTGTCGATTTCTACGACAACGACCTTAATCCGCTATTTGAGATAGAACTCAAAGGTAAACGCCACCTTGTTCCTGCTGTTGAGGAGTTTATTGCGTCAATCGATTTCGAGGGACATTCTATTAAGTTTGTCCTTCCCGATGGATTAATAGACTAAGAGTTACCTATTATCTGAATACGAAATTTATGAAAAGATATGTTGTGGCGGTCGTGATATCGCTCTGTTTCCTTGTTGTCCCATTTGGTGTTAATGCCTACAATGGTGAGGTTGTTAAGTTCCATATGCGCGACTCGAAGATCTATCCTGGTACCGAACGCAGCATCTCGGTCTATGTGCCACAGCAGTATGATGGTAAAACGCCAGCTTGTCTTTGGGTGTCGATGTCGGGTGGCAGTTTTATGTTCGATGTCTTTGATAATTTGATGGACGCGGACGAAATTCCTACTATCATCGGAGTCTTTGTTTCTCCGGGACAGATTCGTGACGAGCAGAAAAATGCTGTGCGTTACAATCGTAGTAACGAGCTTGATAGGATGGATGGCCGCTATGCAGAGTTCCTCGAAACAGAGGTGTTGCCTATGGTGTGCCGTCAAAAGACCAAGGATGGTCGCGAGATAAAAATCTCGGATAGAGCTACCGACCGTGCGATTTATGGTAATAGCAGTGGCGGTATCTGTGCATTCAATGTGGCGTGGCAACGTCCCGATCTCTTTTCGCGAGTTTACGCTTCGCTCGGAACATTCGTGTCGTTCCGTGGTGGCGACCAATATCCGGCACTCGTTCGCAAGTGTGAGCCTCGTCCTATTCGTGTCTTTTTGCAAGATAATGATGAGGATGCTTGGAATCCGCTATTCGGTAGTTGGTTTGAGTATAACAAGTTGATGCTATCGGCATTGCAGTTTGCGGGGTATGATGTGAATCATTCGTGGGACAAGGGTGGACATACGTCGAAGAATGCACGTAAGATTATGCCCGATGTGTTGCGATGGCTGTTTGCTGGATGGCCTGAACTTCCCCAAAAAGGCAAAAGCCAAAGCAAAACCATTGCTTCGATGCTTGTTGAGGGAGAGGAGTGGAACGAGCTTGCGACCGACATCGCTGACGGCGCAATATTGCATCCACACTCGGAGTCGCAGATAATTTTACAGACAGGTAAGCGCAACGAGTTGGTTGGCGTGGATGGCGTACGTGTGAAAGTGAAGGGTAAGGTTGTGTTGAGCGACCCTTATACGGCTGTATATCCCGGAGGAACTCATACTGCGAAGCGTGTTGCGGGCAGTAATTGGGTTTGGGACTACATAAATACTCCTGATGGAAAACTCTCGTACGGCCAGCAGTTCTATTACTTGTATGCCGATGCGGGACAGATTTTGTACGATGCGTCGGGGTATCTCTATGTCGCATCGGCTGTTGGCGTTCAGGTGTGCGACCAAAATGGACGTGTGCGTACAATATTATCATTGCCGGGAGGAGAGGTTTCGACTATTGCATTTGCAGGCAATCATCTCTTTGCTATTAGTCGAGGTCGATTGTATTGTCGCAAACTCCTTCGCAGTGGTACGCATAAAGGGTTGCCAAAATCGGAAAAACAGGGATAACGGCTTTGTGCCGGCGGTGATGGTCAATCATCGCTTCGCTCTATTCGTTGCCACATTTGCATAAACCAAAATATTTGGTTAAATTTGTCTTATCTATAACCAAAAACATAGTTACTTATGAAACTTCGTGCTGTTTTGGCGATGGCTCTGCTATGCGTGGCATCTGTCGCAATGGGTAAAAACAACAAAAATGCGGTAGATACACCTACCGAGCCGCAACTTCCCGACTATTCGGCATATATCTTGACTCCGCCGGCACCGCTTACGCCGCGTATCAACTCGGCGAAGGTCTTTGGTGTGCGTCCGAATGCCGAAATCCTCTATACGATTGCGGCAACCGGCGAGCGTCCGATGACATTCTCGGCCGAGGGTCTGCCTGCGGGTGTGACGCTCGATGCTGCGACGGGTCAAATTACGGGACGTCTGTCGGAGAGGGGTACGTATAATATCACGCTTACGGCAACCAATGCCAAGGGTAGCAATTCGCGCGAGTTGCGATTGGTTGTTGGCGACCGCATCGCTCTGACTCCTCCGATGGGTTGGAACTCGTGGAACTGCTGGGGCCCGACCGTGACGCAGGAGAAGGTGCTCGCGTCGGCGCGTGCGTTGGTCGAGCAGGGTATGAACAACTACGGGTGGACGTATATCAATATTGACGACGGATGGCAGGGTAAGCGTGGTGGCGAGTATAACGCTATTCAACCGAACTATAAATTCCCGGATATGAAGGCGTTGGCTGACGAGTTGCACTCGTTGGGCTTGAAGTTCGGTATCTATTCGGGCCCTTGGGTAAGCACCTATGCCGGCCACGTGGGAACGCAATCCGACACGGCGGATGGTACCTATCCGTGGATTGAAGAGGGTTGGTGCGACGAACAGATGCGAATGACACTGCCGGATGACCCGCGTCGTTTCGTGCGTTGCTACTATCGTCGTCACGGCGAGTATTCGTGGGCTGTGCAGGATGCCAAGCAGTGGGCAGAGTGGGGCGTCGATTATCTGAAATACGATTGGAAACCGAACGATGTCTATTTTATGCACGAGATGCGCGAGGCACTCGACAAGAGCGGTCGCGATATCGTATATAGCATCTCGAATACGGCACCGTTTGCTGATGCGTACAAGATAAAGGAGCTGACCGAGTGTTGGCGCACGACAGGCGATATTCGTGATACGTGGGAGAGCATCAAGTCAATTGGCTTCGACGAGCAGGACCGTTGGGCTGCGTTCCACGGTCCGGGTCATTGGGGCGATGCCGATATGTTGGTTGTCGGAATGGTTGGCGGCTGGAAATCGGCTCCGCACTTCTCGCACCTGACTCCTGACGAGCAATATACACACATTACGTTGTGGGCGATGCTCGCTTCGCCGATGCTCATCGGTTGCGATATTGCGAAGATGGACGATTTTACGCGTAGTCTGCTCTGTAACTTCGAGGTGAACGACATCCTGCAAGACCCGCTCGGTATGCGTGCAATGCCGTTCTATCGCGATGAAAATCACGTCGTATATGTCAAATTGTTGGAGAATGGCGACTTGGCTGTCGGTCTGTTCAACCTCTCCGAGCAGCCGCTCGTTATCGAGTTCTCGCCACGCGAATTTGGCTTGTGGGAGAAGGCGGTTATGGTGCGCGACGTATGGCGACAGAGGTATGTTTCGCACGTGGAGTTGGGCGATGTCCACGAGACGGAGGTTGCTCCGCACGGATGCGCTCTGTATCGTCTCTCGCCGGGTAATAGCGGCAAACGCCTGATGGAGTTCTCGCACTATCGTCTTCGCAAGCATAACGCTCCGCGTCCGGTTGCACAGCCGGCGCAGAAGTAGTTGTCCTCAACGTCATATCTAATAAAACACCCCTCACGATTGCCGTGAGGGGTGTTCTTTGTATTCTCTTTTCGCTGTGGATTACAACAACGAGTTGAGATCAACGATGTTGAATGCGTAGAAGTACTTATCCATATCGTGCTCGATACGGTCGAGAACAATATTCTCAGGATCCATACCTACGCGTTTGAGATTCTCGTAGAGGGTGTTGCGTGCAACGAGAGCCTCCGGCTTCTGCCAGATGTAACGGCAACCGGTCTTAACCAACCATGCGCGACGCTCAGGGTCGATTTCGTAGAAATCTACACCCTTCTCCTCTTCGAGCAACCACTTCTTCCAACGGTTCGATTCGTAAACCAAACGAGTGAGAACTTCGGTGATGTGCGAAGTCATCGCTACGCGACCTTCTGCGTAATATTCCAACTCCTTCTGCTCCAACTCTTCGAGTGCCTCGTACTCGCTGATTGTGAACTCCGGACCTACGTTTGCACCGCCCATGCCGCACAATGGATAGTCCTGCGGATTGCTTACGCCGTCTGTATAGTGACCCTTGATATAGCTACCCAAAGGACGAACCTTTGCGGTGAGTTTCTTTGCAACCTCGCCATCGAAGAGCGTCGTGTGAAGGTCGGTACCAACCTTACCTACGATGAAGCAAGGCCATACGTCCGACAGACCTACCTCTGCCAAACCCTCCTTCAACTCAACGAGGAACGTGTCGAATACGCTGTCGTCAGCCAAACCGCCGTGTACCTCCTCGGTACCTACCTCGTACGAAATCTCCGGATAGTTGTTTGCGCGACGGTAATCTTCGCAGTGCTTGATGAGCTCTACCGTACGGCGAACTACGAGATGGATGTCGATAACCTCGCCTTTAGGTACGTTGATATCTACGGTTGGATCGACGTGAATGAGGTCGTAACCTGCCGCAATAGCTGCTTCGAACGACTCTTTTACGGCGTTCATGGCACGCTCGGTCTCCCACTTCTCCACATTCTGCTTATCCTTCAACCATGGACCACCATGATCAACAGCGATGATGCAGTCGCCGGTGAAGTTGATTGCCTCGCACTCCATGCGGCACACCTTAACGAAGTCGGCTGCGGTCATACCGGTATAGCCACCGTCGGTGTCAATCTGGTTGAGAGTTGCGGCGAAGTAGATTGGCGCGTTGTTACGCTTTGCCGAACGAATGGACGCGCGAATTACTGCGCTCGAATTAGGACAAGCAGCGAAAATGGTGCGCTTTACACCGGTCTCTGCCTCCAATTCTGCCATACGCTTCAAGAGCATTTCTGTTTTAGCCATAATTCAGAAATGATTTTTAAGTTAGTATTTTTTGAAATATTGTTTTCTGTAAAAGTGTGACACTATTTGGCTACAAAGTTATAGTTTTTTGTGGAAAAAGTAGCGTGTTTGCCGATTTTTATTACATAAAAAGTGAAAAGATTTATTTGGCTTCGGGTACTAATTTTGA
>JAFNYX010000005.1 GCA_017654125.1 Alistipes sp.
AACGTGACTCGTTCGGCAGCAAGATTGGAGCAATCCTTGTTGCCGCAGGTAGTGCGGTCGGATTGGGAAGCATCTGGCGTTTCCCGTACGTTGCCGGCGAAAACGGAGGCGGTGCCTTTATCCTGATGTATCTGTTGAGCATGGTCTGCGTCGGCGTGCCGGTTATGTTGGCGGAATTTGCCATCGGCACACATACGCGCAAAAGCCCAGTAAAGGCATACCAGCAACTCTCGCCACGCTGGAAGTGGCTCGGCTATAACAGCATACTCGTCTCATCACTCATCTCGGGTTTCTACTATATCGTGGCGGGCTGGGCACTCTACTACTTTGTCGCCTCGGTTGATGGCACGCTCTACGCATCGCCCGACTTCCACGCAACGTTCGAGCATTTCTGTGCCTCGTGGCGCGAGCCGTTCTATGCGTTTGTATTCATTCTGCTGACGCACATCATCGTCGATATGGGTGTACAGAAGGGCTTGGAGCGCACATCGAAGGTGATGATGCCGGCACTCGTGGTGATGCTCGTTGCGATGGCTGTTCGCTCGTCGATGATGCCGGGTGCAACGGAGGGCTACGAGTTTCTCTTCAAGCCCGACTTCTCGAAGGCCTTCACGTTCGACACGCTGATTGGCGCCATCGGCCAGGCATTCTTCTCGCTCTCAATCGGTTTGGGCTGTATGATTGCCTACGCATCGTATTTCAAACAGGGTACGAACCTCACACGCACGGCATTCTCGGTGACGGCGATGACCTTCCTGGTCGCTATCCTTTCGGGCGTGGTGATATTCCCTGCGGTGTTCAGCGTCGAGGGTTTGGAGCCGACGGCAGGCCCGACTCTGATTTTCGAGACACTGCCGTTTGTCTTTCACGATATGCCGATGCCACAGTTGTGGTCGGCATTGTTCTTCCTGCTGATTTCGATGGCGGCCCTCACCTCGACCATCTCGTTCCACGAGGTGCTGACCCAATACTTGCAGGAAAATCACTCGATGGAGCGTCGCAAGGCAGCCATCGTGGTCTCGCTCGGCTCGGCAGTTGCCGCAACACTCTGCCTCTATGTGCCGGTGCTATTCGATGGCTTCGATATGGCAACGGCCGACTACCTGATGCCTATCGGTGGCCTGTTCACCGCGATTTTTGCCGGCTGGGTGTTCGACCGCAAGATATTTCGAGCGCAAATCTCGAACGATGGCACACTCCGTGCGAGAATGTTCTTGTTGCTGGTTTTTGCATTGAAATGGGTGTGCCCGATACTGCTCACCGTATCATTCATCTATAATTTGGTGGTGTAATGCAAAAAATTATAAATTTTTTAGTATTTTTGCGCCCGTAAAACAGATAAAATAAACGATTTATTAACATAAAATACAAACGATTATGATTTCTTACAAGGAAATTGGTCTTGTAAACACTCGTGAGATGTTTGCAAAGGCAATCAAAGGCGGTTACGCCGTTCCTGCATTCAACTTCAACAATATGGAGCAGTTGCAGGCAATCATTATGGCTGCGGCTGAGACCAAGTCGCCGGTAATCCTCCAAGTTTCGAAGGGTGCGCGTAACTACGCAAACCAGACTTTGCTTCGTTACATGGCAGAGGGTGCCGTTGAGTATGCAAAGGAGCTCGGTTGGGAGAAGCCGCAGATCGTTTTGCACCTCGACCACGGTGATTCGTTCGAGACCTGCAAGAGCTGTATCGACATGGGCTTCTCGTCGGTTATGATCGACGGTTCGCACCTCCCTTACGACGAGAACGTGGCACTCACCAAGAAGGTTGTTGAGTACGCTCACCAGTTCGACGTTACCGTAGAGGGCGAGCTCGGCGTTTTGGCAGGCGTTGAGGATGACGTTTGCGCAGAGGAGAGCCACTACACCAAGCCTGAGGAGGTAGTTGATTTCGTAACCAAGACCGGTTGCGACTCGCTCGCTATCTCGATTGGTACTTCGC
>JAFNYX010000031.1 GCA_017654125.1 Alistipes sp.
TCGCAAGGCACTCGATCAACTTCCGAAGTTGCGCGGATGTCAGGTGCACTCGACTGTGATGTTGAGTGAGGTCGATAGAAAGATATTCAACAAGCTCGGCATCGGCCTGACCTGCGACCCCGTACAGAAGGTCGAGTAGCCTTGAACTTATGTTTTTATAGCCCAACCCGATGGTTGGGCTTTTTTTGTTAGGGTTCTATTCGGCCTCGTAATGCACAATAATGTGGTGATTGCAAATGAAAAAAGGTGTCGCAACAGACAAGCCTGTCGGACACCTTGTACTCTTTTGCAACTCTAATCGTGTTAGCACTGCCACTTGTAGGTGAAGTTGCGAAGCCAACCGATAACAAAACCAGGGAGTGCTTGGCAAATTGGAATAAACAGACGCATCCACCAATCAGGTACAACGCATCTGCGACCTTTCCAAAGTGAGTTGAGTCCGCGACGCGCACAGAAACGCGGAGTTGAAAGCGCGTGAATCTTCAAGCCGATACCTTGCCAACGCTTGCTGAGACCATACAGGTCGGTTGCTATGCCGGCAGGGCATACCGCTGTAACCTTCACATTCTTGTCGCGCACCTCTTTGGCAAATGCCACGGAGAAACTCTTCAAATAGGCCTTGCTTGCGCTATAAAGTGCCAAACCCGGCCACGGCATCCATATCGAGTAGGATGACATGTTGAGAATATGACCTCCGCCGCGCTCTGCCATATCGGCTGCGAAGAGCCGACACATAATCGTATTGGTAATGTCGTGCAGTGTGATGACACGCTGTATGCGCTCTATTGGCGTATTGACGATGTCGCAGTGCGAGAACATGCCTGCATTGTTGATGAGCACATCTATCGTGTAGCCATTCTCTTTGGTCCACGCGAACAACTCTTCGGCTGCGGTATTCGTAGCCAAATCCTTTGCTACGACCGTCACCTTTACACCGTGAACCTCTTCGATTTCGGCAGCTACCTTGTCGAGATTCTCTTTTGTGCGACTGACGATAACCAGATTATATCCGAGTGCAGCAAGTTGCTCGGCATACTGACGACCAATACCCGTCGAAGCACCCGTAACGAGTGCCGTCTTTGTTCCCTTTACAACCTCTCCTCTGCGCATAGTTAGTCAATTTTAGCGAGTTCCTTCCACACCTTATCAGGAATTGGTTCCTTACAGTTGTGGCAACACTGCATATCCTTCGAGTACATACGGGCGATGCAGTAGTCACGGTGGTCACAACCCGAACGGGTCGAGATGTCACCCTCCTTCATCTTGTTTACAAATGCAGGGTCGTTGATAAGGCAACGAGCCATCTGCACCATTTCGAATCCGGCGTCGAGTACCTTCTCGATACCCTCACGCGATACGATACCGCCGACATATACGAGTGGACCCTTCAAAGCCTCGCGGAACTTCTTTGCATTTTCGAGGAAGAAACACTCTTCAAACTTGTAGTCCGTAATCATCCACTTGCCGAACAAATCGACGACGATCTTCTGCAACCACTCGTTCCATCCCATATAGTAGCTCATTGTCTTTGTAGGGATGCGGCCACGCATAACCGCCATTGGTGCACGCGATACGAAACCCGACGAGAGAACGATACCATTCACGTTGAACTTCTCAATCTCCTTCGCGATTTCGATGCTTTCCGGAATCTGAATGCCGCTCTTGAAGCCGTCCTCCATATTGTGCTTTACGAGGACCGCCATACCGGTCTTTGCCGCTGCCTCCATAACCTCGGTGAGACACATCTTCATAAAGCGCATACGGTTTTCGAGCGAGCCACCGAACTCGTCACGACGACGGTTGGTCCATGGCGAGAGAAATTGCGAGATAAGATAACCGTGACCGGCATGTACCTCGACGCTGTCAAAACCTGCCTCGTGTGCCGTATGTACGGCGCGACCGAAATCTTTGGCTGTCTGAGCAATCTCGGCGTGCGTCATACGACGGTGGAAAGTGGGCGAGTAGAGGTTAAAGCCGTTCGATGCCGAAACCGGAAAACTGCCTGCTGTTGACCAGTGCGTCATATTTCCGCAGTGACCGATTTGGATACCTACGGCTGCACCCTCGGCGTGAACTGCATCGGTGATATCTTTTAGTGCCGGAACAATCTCATCGCGTAACCACAACTGTGAGTTGAACGAAACGCCGCTGCGGTTGATTGACGCGTAGGCGAGTGTGGTCATTCCGACACCGCCCTTTGCTACGCTTACGTGGTAATCTTTCAGTTTTTGAGTTGGGCCGAAGTCCTTACCCATCGACTCGAACGCTGCCGAACGGATTGTACGGTTGCGGAGCGTGATGTTGTCGTTGAGCTTGTAAGGCGTAAAGAGTTTGGACTCTTTCAGATTTTTTGCCATATTGTATTGTGTATGTTAGATTTCTTGTTTGAGTTATTTGCCTTGTCTAGGTGTTTAGTAGATAAACGGAATTATACGCTTGCGACCGAGCGACGAGAACTCTTCGCCAAACTCGCTCTCATAACGCTTGTAGAGCGAATTGGCACGTGGTGCAAGGTTTGCGAATGTCCACCAAGCGAACACAACGCCCGGCAACGACCACGAAGCGATAGAGTAGCCCACCCACTCCATGAACTCGCCGAAGTAGTTTGCCGACGAAACGTAGCGGAACATACCACCTTTTGGAATATAGTGCTTCGTATCGCCCGGCTTACGCAGGTGGCGAATGATGTAATCCGAGTGGAGATTCGTTACGAAACCAAACACCCATACCGCTACGCCGATATATATGTATGGTTTGCTGAACCAATCCGCATAGTAATCAGGGAAATATGTCGGTACGATGTAGAACAGCCATCCGCCTTGCATCAGTGCGTTCAGTGTGTTGAACGTCGCGCCCATCAGCATAATCGAAACGGGCATCATCGAGCGACCGCGCAGGAGCATCGGGAAGATGAACGAGCGCTGGAAGTAGTGAATCTGGATAATCGAGAATAGAATCATCGACACAATTTCGAGCGTGCGACCTCCAAACCACCACAAAAGCCACATTGCGACAAATACGGGGGCCTCCATCAATACCCATGCGATTTTGTTTGGTACGGGGAAACCAAACTTTGGGTTGTAGAGATAACCGTAGCCTGCCTTGACAAAATAGAGGGCGATGAATACGATCAGAGCCGTAACAGCCATTACGGCAAGGAACATATTATAGTTTTCGAGTGTAAACATGTTGTTTATGGTTAAATGTTTCGCAAATATATGAAAAATATTCTGTTACGAGTGTTCAATATCTCCGAAATTTTGATTTATTATACATTAAACAGGAAGTGCATAATGTCGCCATCCTGCACAATATACTCCTTGCCTTCGATGCCGATTTTGCCAACGTCGCGGCACGCCTTTTCCGAACCGAGAGTCACGTAGTCGTCATATTTGATGACTTCGGCACGGATAAATCCTTTCTCGAAGTCGGTGTGAATGACACCGGCCGTCTGTGGAGCCTTTGCGCCCTTGACGTATGTCCACGCGCGCGACTCATCTGGACCTGTCGTGAAGAATGTTTCGAGATTGAGCAACTTGTAGGCCGATTTGATAAGGCGGTTTACACCCGATTCTGTGAGACCAATATCTTCGAGGAACATCTGTCGCTCCTCGTAGCTCTCCAATTCGGCGATGTCTGCCTCGGTTGCTGCTGCAACGATAAGCATTTCGGCTCTTTCGCCCTCGATTGCCTTGGCAACCGCCTCGGTGTGGGCATTACCCGTTACGGCACTCTTTTCGTCCACGTTGCAGACGTAGAGTACCGGTTTGTCGGTCAGCAGATTAAGGTCGCTGACTACTTTGCGCTCTTCCTTGTCCAGCTCGACCGTGCGTGCGCTGAGCCCCTGCTCCAAAACCTCTTTATAGCGAAGCAAAATCTCGTACTGACGCTTCGCAGTCTTGTCGCCACCCGTCTGTGCCTGCTTTGCCACTTTGGCGATGCGGTTCTCGACCGTTTCGAGGTCTTTGAGCTGCAACTCGGTGTCAATTACGCCCTTGTCGCGTACCGGATCGACCGAACCATCAACGTGCGTGATGTTGCCATCTTCGAAGCAGCGCAGAACGTGAATGATTGCATTGGTGTTACGGATATTTGCGAGGAACTTGTTACCCAAGCCCTCACCCTTCGATGCACCCTTCACCAGGCCGGCAATATCGACAATCTCGATGGTAGTTGGTACCACACGCTTCGGATTGTCAATTTCGGCGAGTTTTATCAGTCGTTCGTCGGGCACGGTGATGACGCCGACGTTTGGTTCGATTGTACAGAACGGAAAGTTTGCCGACTGCGCCTTTGCGTTCGACAAACAGTTAAAAAGAGTCGATTTACCTACGTTTGGCAAACCTACTATACCACATTGTAAAGCCATATTCTAAATTTTTCAGTTTCTTCTCGTTTTTACTTCGGTATTCTGGGGCATCGTGCTTGCTACTGCTCGACCACTTCGCCAAAGAGTGTTGCCGACGAACAACCCGTAATGCGCAACATGACGTAGTCGCCAGGCTGATGGTCGTGACGGTCGAATACGACCATTTTGTTTTGCGACGTGCGACCGCAGAGCTGTGCATCACTACGTTTTGATGTACCCTCAACGAGCACTTCGCGCAACTTGCCAATTTCCGCTTCGTTGCTTGCCACCGAGAGCGAGTTTTGCAGAGCGATGATTTCGTTCAGACGGCGCGTCTTTTCGCCATCCTCAATATCGTCCTCAAAATGACGTGCAGAGAATGTTCCCGGACGCTCCGAGTACTTGAACATAAACGCCGAGGCATATCCTACTTCGCGCATCAGCGATAATGTTTGCGCATGATCCTCCTCTGTTTCGCCACAGAATCCTGCAATGAGGTCGGTTGTAATGGCGCAATCGGGCATATAGCGACGGATGGCTGCAATGCGCTCCAAGTACCACTCGCGAGTGTATTTGCGATTCATCTTTTTGAGCATTTCGTTCGAACCGCTTTGTGCCGGCAGGTGGATGCTCTTGCAGATGTTGTCGTAGCGAGCCATAACCTCCAACAACGCATCGCTGATATCTTTCGGGTGCGACGTTGCAAAACGTACGCGCAACAGTGGCGAAATCTCTGCCACCATAGCCATCAATTCCGGAAAATCCACATCGCCCGAGCGATACGAATTGACATTCTGCCCGAGCAACGTAACCTCGCGATAACCATTCTCGAATAACGTACGCGCTTCGGCGACGATGGTATGTGGGTCACGGCTGCGCTCGATGCCTCGTGTGTATGGCACAACGCAGTATGAGCAGTAGTTGTTGCAACCGCGCATAATTGAAACAAAGCCCGTGACGCCGTTTTTGTCGAGACGTACCGGTGCAATTTCTGCATAGGTCTCCTCCTTCGACAGTTCGACGTTGATGCCCTTGTCGCCACCCTCTGCCGTACGCGCCAATGTCGGAAGGTCGCGATATGCATCAGGCCCCGCCACGATATCCACACCGCACTCGCTTTCGAGCAGTTGCTCGTTGAGTCGCTCCGCCATACATCCGATGATGCCGACTATGAGTGACGGCTTACGCTTACGAAGGCGACGCATCTCGCTCAATCGGCCCCAAATGCGTTGTTCGGCATTGTCGCGTATCGAGCAGGTGTTAATCAGGATGATATCCGCCTCGTCGATAGACTCCGTATATCTATAACCCTCTTGTTGCATGATAGAGACGACAATTTCGCTGTCGCCTGCATTCATTTGGCAACCATAGGTCTCTATGAATAGTTTCTTGCCCTCGCCTTTCAGCGGGCGCAAAGAGTTGTTCGCAACGGTTTTCAAAATTGACACAACCTAATTTGTTGAACTTACCACTAAATGTTTTGAATTTCGTCCTTCTCCGGTAGCGGCTTGAAACCCTCACCAAACGTGTCGTAAGCATCTGTTACGACGATGAATGCCGTCGGATCCACATCCTTGATGATGCGCTGCACGAGTGGAACATCTTTATTCGGTACAACGAGGAAAATCATCTCCTTTTCGTTGTTTGAATACATACCGCGCGATTGGATGTATGTTGCCGAACGGTCGAGGTCGTTGAGGATAAAGTCGCGCAACGTATCGTTATGCTTGTTGAGAATAATGAATATCAGTTTGCTGTACGATGCGCCGTTGATGGTGTAGGCGAGTACTCGCGAGGTAATGTAGATGGTCATTAGCGAGTAGAGCGACAACAGCCAACCCGAAGGGTCGGGTTCGCCTGTTCCCAAACCGAATCCAATAACGAGCAGACCCGACAAAACAACCACTGAGTCGGCAATCAGTACGGCATTCGAGAAACCGATGCGGAAATATTTTTGAATCATCATCGCCACAATATCCGTACCGCCGGTCGTTGCCTGTTGGCGCACAACCAAACCTACGCCGACACCCAAAAATACGGAGCCGATAATCGAGGCGAGCATCAAGTGGTCGGAGAGATCAAGAATGCCACCCAACATCTGTGCCGGATCGAGCGACTCGATTGCCTCTTTGCTCGGGAACGAAAGTCGTGTGATGAGGTTCATTGCACCAGGCGTATAGAGCGCAGCGACAATGGTACGAGAACCGAACTTGCTACCGAAAATCAAAAAGGCGAGTGTCAGCAACGGAATGTCGAACATGTAACCGAACGTACCGACCTGAATCGACGGAAATATGTTGTGCAAGACGATACTTGCACCATAAATACCGCCCGGAACGATGTTGTACGGGCTGATGAAAAATACGTATCCTGCCGCCAACAACGTGCAACCCAAGATGATTTGAAACCACGACATCCACCAGTTTGCGGAGAAGATAGGTGCTGTAAATTTCTTAATATTCATAATGAAAGTGTTTTAACATGCAAAGATAATACAATCTGTCGAAATTACCGCTACGTAAGTAGTTTTTTTTGATTAATATATCAAAAGGTGAGCAAATAACAAGAGCGTCGAAAGGGTAGTTGTTTGCTCTGGGGTATTCGTAACCCAGCCAAAAAAAGTTGCAATATCAGGGCTGCAACAAAATAAAATGCAATTATTTGTTTTAGGACCATTTTGGGGTTCGTTGTTTTTTTGTGGGCATTTGTTCCGTGAGATAATTTGTAAATCTTATTTTTATGCATAACTTTGTGCATATTTGAATCTAAATTTAATACCGTTGAATTTATGAAATCAACTCTTTTTGTCGTATTTGCCTTATGCGCGATACTGTGTGCACCGGCGCAAGAGTATCAAACTCGTTATCAGAGTGCTACCGAGCCGCAGACACTCCTTCCGATCAATTATATGCGACTGTCGCGTCAGGAGGTTATTCTCCCGAATGTGAAGGGTTATACCCCATATAAAGCCGATTTGCATATGCATAGCACCCATACCGACGGTGTGGTGAATGTCAAAGGTCGTATGGAGGAGGCTTGGTGTGATGGTTTGGATGTTGTCGCCATGACCGACCATCTCTCTATCCGCCCTGTACCGGAGTATGGACAGCCGACACCCGATAGTGCAAAGACTAAACGTGGCTCAAAGGCGGCAAAGGCGGTGGAAGATGCGTTGAAATATGCCGACAATTTTGGGCTGCTTGTCATTCCGGCTGTGGAACTTACCGGCGACGGAGAGACGCAAGGCCACTATAACGCGCTGTTCATTAGTGATGTCAGAAGCGTGTACGACTACGACCCGATGCAGGCTATTCGCAACGCTCGCGAGCAGGGTGCGCTCATTATGCACAACCACCCGGGTTGGCGACACAAAAGTCTGGATATGTCCGATTTTGAGAAGGCGGTCTATGCCGAAAAACTTATCGACGGCATCGAACTGATGAATGGTCCGTACTTCTATCCGAGAGTGTTTGATGTGGCAGAGCGACACAAACTCTTTATGACTTCGAATACCGATATTCACACCACAACCTCGCAGGTTTATCGCGAAAACGGCTACCTGCGCAATATGACCTTCATCTTCGCCAAAGAGTTGTCGTTGTGTGCTATGCGTGAAGCATTGGAGGCGCATCGCACGTTGACTTATGCTTTTGGTGCCATCGGTGGAGAGAAGACCTTGCTCGAAGAGCTCTTTAAGGCGTCGGTTGAGACCAAAAAGTTGCCCGAGGGGAAAGGTAAGGAGGAGGGTCGCCAGCGAGTGATGCTGACCAATAAGAGCTCTCTGCCTTATACGTTGCGCGTCGGCAAGGGCAATCCCATCATTCTTCGTCCGCTCTCATCGACCATCGTGACCGTTAAGGCTGGCAGTCCTGTTTCGTGTGCGATTTTGAATATGTGGTGTGGTGAAAATGAGCACCCGAGCGTGAAGTTGAAGTATTAGGGCATAGGCGTATGTTAGAGATACAACAGTGAGGTTGAAAATGTCGATATCGCCGTTTGTTGAGTCGTAAATGTGGGCCGAGCGCGCAACATATTTCACTTATTATGATGCGAAATAAGGAAAATTTGCTATCTTTGTCCCGAAGTGCGCTTTATATTGTAGTATGGTTATAACATATTATTGTATCATAACACTGTTGATTATCGCCTATCTGCTCGGCTCGGTGCCGAGTGCTGTATGGATTGGTAAACGCTACTACGGCATAGATATTCGCGAACACGGCAGCAAAAACGCCGGCACGACGAACATGCTTCGTGTGCTCGGTCAGCGTGCTGCTATTCCCGTATTTGTTATCGACTTTTTGAAGGGTTTCGTGGCTGTCAATCTGATGACACTCATGCGCTACGACGACCATCTCTCGCCGGCGTGGATTATTAACCTTAAAATCATCGCCGTATTTATCGCCGTCATCGGTCACGTCTTTCCGGTATTTGCCGGATTCAAGGGTGGCAAAGGTGTTGCGACGCTCATTGGCGCCATTTCGGGTATTCAGCCGAATATTGCGCTCTACTGTTTCTGTGTGTGGGCGTTGGTATTTATGATATATCACTACGTGTCGCTTGCCTCGATTGTGGCGGGGTGCGTTTTTCCGGTATTTGTATCCATCTTTTCGGGTAGCATCTATCGTCGATATGGCGATACCTCGGTGTCGTTCATTCTCTTTTCGATAGTGGTTGCCGTACTGTTGGTGTGGACTCACCGCAAAAATATAGGCCGCCTATTGGATGGCACGGAGTCCAAGATTTATATCTGGAAGCGTGACGACTCATCGGGTAAAGAGTCGCAACAGAGTGAAAATAACAAAGAAACACATACATCCGTTTAATATTTTTTTATTCTTCTTATGTTAGAACAAAATTTAATTAAGATGTACGAGCAGTCGTTTCGCGCTCATCGCGAGATGTCTGCTGTTACCGATTATTTTTCGGGAGAAACCTATTCCTATTACGGCTTTGCCAAGGAGATTGCCAAATTGCATATCCTCTTTGATGAGGCGGGCATCAAGCCGAAGGATAAGATTGCGTTGGTTGGTCGCAACACACCGCGTTGGTGTACGGTTTACATTGCAACCATCACTTATGGTGCGGTAATCGTGCCTATCTTGCAGGACTTTACGTCTAACGACATTCAGCATATCGTAAATCACTCGGAGAGCCGTCTGTTGTTCTTGACTGATTCGTTCTGGGATGGTTTGGACGAGGATGCAATGCCGGAGTTGGAGGCCGTAATGTCGCTCACCGACTACCATGTCATCTTCGAGCGCAATGGCGATAAGATGTCCAAGTGCATCAATAGTATGACCGAGAATTATCGTAAGCGTTATCCGCGTGGCTTTACGGTGGACGATATTAAGTATGCCGATGTCCCGAATGACCAAGTTATTTTGCTCAACTATACTTCGGGCACGACGGGTTATTCGAAGGGTGTGATGCTGACATGCAACAATCTGACAGGTAACGTTGCGTGGATGTCGGGTATTGCCGACAAGAATGGCGACCTCTATTTCCATAAGGGCTGTCGTACGCTGTCGTTCCTGCCTCTTGCCCACGCATTTGGCTGTACGGTCGATTTTCTCGAACCGCTTGCAGTAGGCGGTCACATTACGTTGCTTGGCCGTATCCCGACACCGAAGATTCTGCTCGAAGCAATCCAGAAGGTACAGCCGGGCCTGATTTGTGCTGTGCCTATGATTCTCGAAAAGATTTATCGTAAGCAGATTATGCCTCTGCTCGAAAAAGGTCCGCTCAGTATTGCTATGAAGTTGCCACTCGTTAATGAGGTCGTGTTTGCGCAGATTAAGAAGAAGTTGCTTTCGTCGTTCGGTGGTAATTTACGCTTGTTTGTGGTGGGTGGTGCTCCGATGAATAAGGAGACCGAGGCGTTCCTTATGAAGATTCACTTCCCGTTCACCGTAGGTTATGGTATGACCGAGTGTGGCCCGCTCATTAGCGTTACGCCTATTTCCGAGGAGTTTAAGCAAAGTTCGTGCGGCCGTATCATTAAGGAGAATTTGGAGGTGCGCATCGACTCGCCGGACAAGCAGAATATCGCGGGCGAGATTCTTGTGCGTGGCGAACACGTAATGAAAGGTTACTACAAGAACGAGAAGGATACCGCAGCATCCATCGATAGCGATGGTTGGTTGCATACGGGTGATATGGGTACCATCGACGATGACGGTACGCTCTACATTCGTGGCCGTTGCAAGACGATGATTCTCACCTCGACGGGTCAGAATATCTATCCGGAGGAGATAGAGGACAAACTGAACAATATGCCGCTCGTTTTGGAGTCGCTCGTTTTGGAGCATGGTGGCAAACTGTATGGCTTGGTTGTGCCTGACTTTGAGACTTGCGAGAAGGAGGGTATTGATAAGGAGACTTTGAAGGCGACTATGGACGAGAATTTGAAGACTCTCAATGCGCAAGTTGCAGCATACGAGCGTTTGGTTTCGTTGACAGTCTATCCGAGCGAGTTTGAGAAGACTCCGAAGAAGTCTATCAAGAGATACCTCTACAACGTATCGAAATTGGGTATCGAATAATAGTTCGGAATCGTGATTACGGGGCTGCCGGAGAATAGTCCGCCGGCCCCGTTGTTTGTAGATTAGGGTAAGGAGTATGATTAGATTGAAGACGAAGTTGCCGAATATGAATATCCGTAAACAGATAATCGGCGAAAATATGGTCTATTCGGGAGTGTGGATGGTCGTCTATCTCATTCCGATTATGAACTCGACGCTTATGTCCGAGGAGTATATCGACTTCTCAAAGGTTTTTTTGGCGTGGGGTAAGATTACACCGTTTTTCGCCATCTTTCTGCTCCATAATCAGGTCTTTATTCGATTTTTGCTCCGTCGCAAACATTATCTATGGTACATCATTGCTTGTGCGGTATGCCTCTTTACGACGTTTGGCATCATCGAACTTCACGAGCGATGGAACATTGCAACGGCGGGTGGTTATGCCGGCGAGTATATCCGTCCGCGTCACGCCTCACTCACCGACCTGCAATGGTATTGGAATATGGTGCTCGGTACGTTTATGTTCATAGCGAATGTCGGTATCAAGCAACTCTACCTATCGATGCAGTACGATGAGGACTTGGAGCGACTCAAACGAGAGAATATTCAAGCGGAGATGTACTACTTGAAGTATCAAATCAATCCGCACTTTATGATGAATACGCTCAACAACATCCACGCGCTCATTGACTTCGATGGTGAGAGCGCCAAGAAGGGTCTTATCGAGTTGTCACACATGATGCGCTACGTGACCTATGAGTCGGATGGAGATGAGATACCGCTTAAACGCGATTTGGACTTCATTACGAACTATATCGAGTTGATGCGAGTGCGCTACCCGGATAATATAGACATACGCTTTGACTATCCGCAAAATCTCTCGTCGCAGACCGTCGTCCCTCCGTTGGTGCTGATTGTCTTTGTCGAAAACGCCTTTAAGCACGGCATAAGTTACAAAGCGCAGTCGTATATTCATATCACGATTTCGCTTACGCCCGAACACATCGTTGCCCGTTTCGAAAATTCGGCTTTCGAGCGTCGAAACCAAGCGCGCACAACGGGTATCGGTCTTGATAATGTCCGCAAGCGTTTGGATTTGCTCTATGGCAACCGCTACCAACTTGTGATTGACGATAAGTCGAAAGATAAATATTGTGTAACTTTAACTCTTCCTAACGATGATAAAGTGCATAGCAATTGATGACGAGCCACTCGCTCTGCGTCAGATTATTAATTATATGAAGCGTATCCCGTATTTGGAATTGTCGGCAACTTTCTCGAATGCCGTTGAGGCGCGCGATTGGTTGTTGGACAACAGCGTGGATTTGATATTTGTGGATATAAATATGCCCGATTTGAACGGTGTGGATTTCGTGCGTTCGCTCTCGGAGCCACCGATGATCATCTTCACGACTGCCTATTCGGAGTATGCAGTCGAGGGTTTCAAGCTCGATGCTATCGACTATCTGCTCAAACCGTTCGGCTTCGACGAATTGGCCCGTTCGGCAAGCAAGGCACACTCGCTATTCGAATTGCAGAATTTGCGATTGCAAACCGAGGCGGCTGCCGTAGCTGCTATCTCCACATCGGCCACCGATGAGTCGAATGGCGAAGATGGTGTGGATGAGGCGGTCGATAAGGAGTATATTTCGATTCGTGCCGACCATAAGACATCGCTCGTAAAGATTGCAAATATTGTCTATTTGGAGAGCGAGGGCGAGTATGTGCGTATGCATCTGAACGATGGCTCGAAAATAGTTACGTTGTTCCGATTGAAGAATATGGAGACGGCGCTACCGTCTGAGCAGTTTATGCGCGTACATCGCTCATACATCATAAATCTTGCCTGTGTGACGGGATATACGAAGGGCCGAGTCTTTTTGGAGGGGGATGATTATGTGCCGATAGGTGATAGCTATAAGGAGAATTTTCATAACTATATCAACGACAAGTTCTGACGCTTATAGTTGCGGAAACGTCTTCATCGGATGGTATGTTCCGTTCGAGAGTTGGTAGCAGTAGTGGCGGAGCCCGTTTGTGAGAACGACGTATTGTGCACCGACAACCGAATTGTAACGTACTGCTTGGTCAAATACCGCTTGGTCAATAACCACATCGGGTTGTTTACACTCGACAAGCATTGCCGGCTGCGAATCGGCTCCTATGACCACGATATCTGCTCGTTGGGCTGTTCCGTTCAGCGATACGGGAAACTCTTCGATGATGGAGAGTGGTTGCACGTTGCAGTGGACGATGAGATACTCGACAACGTGTCGGCGTACCCACTCTTCGGGTGTCAGTACCAAATATTTGCCACGTAGCGAATCCCACGCCTGCAATACATCGCCTACGCGACGCACGCGCAGGCGTATAGCAGGAAAATTGAGTTCGGGATAGTTGCTGACGGCCATTTTCAAAAAAGTTATTACCTTTGCAGGCAGTACAAAGATACGAAAAAATATGAAGATTATCACACTTTTGTTATCCATATTGTTTTTTGCGGGCAGTGCATTGGCGCAGGGCGTTCCGCAGTGCTCGATGAATACGGAGCCGTCGCGTGCCGAAGTTGTGCCGTATAGCCGCCTTGCGGATGCTGTTGCGGGCGATGTGACGAGTTCGCCTTACGTGCAGACGCTTTCCGAGCGTGAGACGTCTCCCGATGGATTTTCGGTGAAGGCGACCTTCGCTGTGCCGACCTCATGGCTTAATCGTCGAGTGATTATTCGCGTCGAACGCGCTTCGTCGGCATTTACGGTGACGGTAAACGATAAGGAGGCAGGCCGCGCAGCGTCGGGTGCAATGGCTGTGGAGTTGGATGTTACACGTTTGGTACATCAGGGTGGCAATACCTTGACTGTTGCGTTGCATCCGGATGCGGTTGAAAATGCTGTTTCGACTATGTCGGCAAAGCCGATGATTGGCGAAGTTATGGTTATCAGCCAGCCGGCTTTGCGTATTCGCGACGTTGTGCTATCGACTACGATAAACGACGGGGGCGAAGCTGTTGCCGAGTTCGGAGTTGTTGTTAAGTGCGGTACGCTCAATCCGAAGAGTGCAAAGGTTGAGTATGCGCTTCATCTCAACGATTCCGTGCTACTTACAAAGGGCGTACGTGAAATTACGCTTGATATGCGTCGCGAAGATACATTGCGATTTGTTGCACGTGTGCCGCAAACGGCTCTTTGGAGTGCAGAGTCGCCACATCGCCTGCGATTGGATATGTGCAATCGCATCGATGGTAGGGTAGCGGAGTGCGTAAGCCGTGAAGTGGGTGTGCGTCATATTGAAAACACACCGCTCGGTATGCGAATCAACAATCGCCCCGTTGCGTTGCATTTGGCCGATTATGACGGAATGAGACCACTTGACGATGTGCTTGTAGGGAATATGAATGGTGTGTTTGTAACGGCAGACGTTGCTACGGAGGCGTTGCTTGCCGAGTGCGACCGCCGAGGGGTGTACGTGTTTGTATGCTCGCCATTCGATACGTCGGCCCTTCCTGCAACAATTCGCCGCGGAGGTAATCCTACAAATAATCCTGATTGGCGCACTCTTGCTTTGTCGCTCGGCGAGGGGGCTTACCATGCGACCAAGTCCCATCCGTCGGTTGTAGGTTATGCCATAGCGCGTGGCTCGACCAATGGCATCGTGATTTACGAACTATATCTGCGAATGAAATCGCTCGAAACCTCTCTCCCGATCGTATATGAAGGTTATGGTGGCGAGTGGTGCAGCGACCGCATATCATTCCGCTAACCTGTTTGGCTTATAAAATGATACTAAAAATCCTGCTTCGACATCGTTCGAAGCAGGATTTTTGATTTTACATTAAGAGCATGTGCTCTACTTTGCCTTCGTGTCGCAATACATACAGCGATGAACATTGCCGTCGGCGAGGGTAAATTTGTACTCAACCGGTTCGCAGTTGCATATGCATTTCGGGTTCGGACAACGCAATCCCTCGATAGGCGAGCCTTTGTGGGTCGTCATCTCCTCATTGCGCCACTCCATAAGGCGACATATCAGAGCCATACGGACATATTTGCCGTTGCCCACCTGACGGAAGTACGCAGCGCGAGGGTCGGCATCAACCTCTTTGAGAATCTCGCCTACGCGAGGCAACGGATGCAATACCGCCATCTTCTCCTTTGCGCCCTTCATCTTTTCGCAGTCGAGCACAAAACAATCCTTCACACGCTCATACTCCTCAAGGCTTGCGAAACGCTCTCGTTGCACGCGCGTCATATAGAGTACATCCAACTCGCCGATAACCTCCTCTATTGACTCTACCTCGCGATATTCCATGCCGTACTTGTCGCATACGTCATGTTTGATGTAGTCGGGCAGACGCAATTCGGCAGGGGCAATGAGTACGAGTTTTGTGCCTTCGTAGCGAGCCATTGCCTTGATGAGCGAGTGTACGGTACGACCATAGAGTAGGTCGCCGCACAGACCGATTGTGAGGTTGTCCAGATGGCCGAGTTCACGTTTCATTGTGAGCAGGTCGGTGAGCGTCTGTGTGGGGTGCGAATGGCTACCGTCGCCAGCGTTGATGATAGGTACAGGCGAAACGCCTGCGGCATCAAGCGGTGCACCTTCGATATGGTGACGCATGGCGATAATATCCGCAAAGTTGCCGACAACGCGTACCGTATCCTCTACGGTCTCGCCTTTGCTTACCGACGACGATGCGGCATCCGAGAAGCCGAGCACGTTGCCACCGAGCTCCATCATTGCTGCTGTAAAACTCAAACGTGTACGGGTACTTGGCTCGTAGAATAACGTAGCGAGTTTTTTGCCACGCATCTTATCGGCATAACGTTCGCCATGTGCGATGATATCCTGTGCCAGAGCGACGATTTCGTCGGTCTCTTGACGGGTCAAGTCGGTTGGGTCTATAAGGTGTCTCATTTGAGCGAGAAATTTTAGTTTTTGGTGCTTAAAAGATAGTTTACTTAATCCACGACTCGTCCGATGGATTGTCGCGGAAAGCGAGTATGCGCTCCTTCCACTCCGGAGCGATATATCCCTCCTCGGCTGCCACTTCGACGAGAGCATCGAGGTTGGAGAGCGAGTAGTTTACCGTATTTGCTGCTGCTATACGCTCCACACCGCGCTTCATGCCGTATGTGAAGATGCTTACGATGCCGAGTACCTCTGCACCAGCCTCGCGCAACGCATCGACAACCTCAATACAGCTGCCTCCGGTCGAAATTAAGTCCTCGATAACTACCACTTTCGTACCCTTGTCCAAACGGCCCTCAATGCGGTTTGCGCGACCGTGATCCTTTGCACCGCTGCGAACGTAGCCCATCGGCATATCAAGTATCGTTGCAGCAATGGCTGCGTGGGCGATACCTGCTGTCGATGTACCCATCAGCGACTCGCACTCAGGGAAATGTTTGCGCACCAAATCGGCCAGACCCTGCTCAACCTTCTCGCGAACGCGAGGTGCCGACAGAATGAGGCGATTGTCGCAATATATAGGACTCTTGATGCCGCTGGCCCATGTAAACGGTTGTTCCGGACGCAAAAATACTGCGTTGATGGAGAGTAGCTCTTTTGCAATCAGTTTTTCCATATCTATATGTGTTTTAATGTTTTACTCATTTAAGAACTCTTTGCAACAGCGCTCGTATGCTGCTACCGGATCGTCGGCTGCGGTTACCGGACGACCTACGACGATGTAGTCCGAGCCGATTTCGCGTGCACGAGCCGGCGTGGTGATACGCACTTGGTCATCCTTCGATGCGTCTGCAAAGCGGATGCCCGGCGTTACGGTCATAAACTCTGCGCCACAATGCTCCTTGACGAGTTGTGCTTCGAGTGGCGAACATACCACACCGTCCAGACCTGCCTCTTTCGCATTCTCGGCATACTTCGCAATTGTATCGTTAATCGACGCACCGATAAGTAGTTCGCGCTGCATACGCTCCTCGCTTGTCGATGTGAGTTGGGTTACGGCGATGAGTAACGGACGTGTACCATCTTCACGCGTGAGACCCTCTACGGCGGCACGCATCATATCGACTGTTCCTGCTGCATGGACGTTGGTCATATCGACGTCGAGGCGCGAAAGAACGTGCATTGCTTTGCGTACGGTGTTCGGAATATCGTGTAGTTTCAGGTCGAGGAAGATGCGATGACCGCGACGTTTGATTTCGCGTACAATCTCCGGACCCTCGGCATAGTAGAGCTCCATGCCGATTTTTACAAACGGCTTACGACCCGTAAAACGGTCGAGAAACGCCAATGTCTGCTCTTTGCTGCTGAAATCGCAAGCAATAATTACATCTTTTGCCATATCTGTTTTTCCTATTTTATAATTCCCGTAATATCTCTCAATCGTTCAATACCGAGTCGCTCCATAACTTTTGGTAACTGCTCGATAATCTCCGCGCAGGCGAACGGATTTCGCAGGTTTTCGGCTCCGACTTGTACGGCCGATGCTCCGGCCATCATCATCTCCACAACGTCCTCTGCCGTTGCTACGCCACCACAGCCGATAATCGGAATCCTACACGCTTGGGCCACCTGATAGACCATGCGCAGTGCAACAGGGAATATTGCACGACCCGAAAAACCTCCCATTTTGTTGGCGATAACCGGTCGGCGACGCATTATGTCTATACGCATACCGAGCATCGTATTGACGAGCGTCAGTCCGTCGGCACCCGCCTCTTCGCAAGCGCGAGCAATCGAAACAATATCCGTTACATTCGGGCTCAACTTGATGAATACCGGCTTGGTCGTCACCGCCTTTACGGCGCGTGTTACTGCGGCCGCCGATTCGGGTTGCGTGCCGAATGCCATACCGCCATTGTGTACGTTCGGGCACGATACGTTTACCTCGATAATTTCCACCTGCTCCGCCTTGTCGATTTTCGCACAACACTCGCTGTACTCCTCAATCGAAAAACCGCTGATGTTGGCGATAATCGGCTTGTGGAACACCTTGCGCAATTCGGGCAGTTCATGCTCTATTACGGCATCTACGCCCGGATTTTGCAGACCGACAGCGTTAATCATACCACTGCTGCACTCTGCAATGCGTGGTGTCGGATTACCGAAACGTGGCTCCCGTGTTGTGCCTTTTATCGAAATCGAGCCGAGAATATCGAGGTCGTACACCTTCGACATCTCCTCGCCAAATCCGAATGTTCCGCTTGCCGGAATTACAGGATTGTCGAGCGTTATGCCACACAATTCTACCGAAAGATCTCTTACCATATTATATCCTCCTTTTTGAATACCGGACCCTCTTTGCAGACACGCTTTGCGCCCGATGCCGTTTGAATAGAACAGCCCATACAAATACCGAATCCACAACCCATTCTCTCCTCCAAACTCAACTCTCCCGGCTTGTCGGTTGCCTCGCTTAATGCTTTGAGCATCGGCAGCGGACCGCACGCATAGAAGTAGTCGAAATCGATGCCCGTCTGGCGAATGGCGTCCGTAACGAAGCCCTTGATGCCTTGTGAGCCATCTGCCGTTGCGACGATTACCTCGGCGCCAACTTTGCGGAACTCGTCAGCGTAGAAAATCTCTGCCTGCGTATTGAAACCGAGCACGACGCTCACCTGCTTACCTTCTGCTATGAGGTTTCGTGTCAGGCGATAGAGTGGTGGAACGCCTACGCCACCACCCACGAGCAGTGCGTGCGAGTGGCAGAGAGTCGTATCGAATCCGTTACCTAGACCTGTGAGCACGTCTATCTTCGTGCCGACCTGCAAGCCTGCCATCTGTTCGGTACCCTTGCCGACAATCTTATATACGAGCGTCAAACGCCCATCGTCGAAGTCGCAAACCGATATTGGTCGGCGCAGAAATAGTCCGTCGAGCGATATTTCGACAAAACCTCCCGGACGTGTGACGGCCGAAGTGTCACCCGTGAGTTGCATCTCATATACAAGCGGTGTCAGTGGGCGATTTGAAGCCACCTCCAATATAACACGTTTCATAACTCTCCCTCTCTGCGCAATGTTGTTCTACATATCGTAATCAGCGTCGATGGTCGAGATGCCGAGCGTAATCTCTTCGAGAACGTCGAGCAGTACGCGCACCGTTTCGAGCGACGTGAATATCGTTACATTGTTCTCGACCGCAGCACGACGAATCTCGTAGCCGTCCAAGCGTGTATTGTGCTGATTGAGGTCGATGGTGTTGATGACGTAGTTTACGTGACCACGACTAATCGATGTGTAGATGTCGTTGCAACCGTCGCTCAACTTGCCGAGACTGCGCGTGCGCAGACCATGTTCACGCAGATAGTGTGCAGTGCCGGTTGTTGCTTCGATGTTGAAACCGAGATTGTAGAATCGACGAATGAGTGGCAGTGCAGCCTCCTTGTCGCGGTCGGCAAGTGTTACGAGAATCGTACCATAGTTTACAACCGTCATGCCCGATGCCTGCAACGACTTGTAAAGTGCGCGCGTGAGCGAATCGTCGTAACCGATTGCTTCGCCCGTCGATTTCATCTCCGGCGAGAGGTACGAATCAACTCCCTTAATCTTTGCAAACGAGAAGGCCGGTGTCTTTACGAAGTGACGCTTGCGCTCCTTGCCATATACCTCGGTGATGCCCTGTTCGCGCAGCGAGTGACCGAGCATTACGCGTGTGGCTATTTTTGCCATCGGCACGTTTGTCGATTTCGATAGGAACGGAACGGTTCGTGATGAACGAGGATTTACCTCGATGACATATACCTTGTTTTCGTCATCGACGATAAACTGAATATTGTACAGACCGACAATACCGATAGCTTTACCCAGGCGTACCGTATAGTCAATCATTTGCTGCTTAACCTCAGCGCTCAAACTGAACGATGGATATACGCTTATCGAGTCGCCGGAGTGAATACCCGTACGCTCGACGTGCTCCATAATACCCGGAATGAATACATTTTCGCCGTCGCAAATGGCATCAACCTCCGCCTCGCGCCCCATAATATATTTATCGACCAATACCGGCGAATCCTCGCTGACCTCTACGGCGTTATGTAGATAGTGACGCAGTGCCTGCTCGTTACCGACAATCTGCATGGCGCGACCACCGAGCACGAAACTTGGGCGAACGAGTACCGGATAGCCAATCTTCTCGGCTGCTTTCACACCCTCTTCGATTTCTGTAACGGCCTGTGCCTGTGGCTGTGGAATGCCTACCTCGCGCATGATTTGCTCGAAGAGCTTACGGTCTTCCGCCTTGTCGATTGCATCGAGATCCGTGCCGATAATTTTGACGCCCATCTGTACGAGTGGTTTGGCAAGATTGATTGCCGTTTGTCCACCGAGCGTAACGATAACACCCTCTGGTTGCTCCATACGGATTACATTCATCACATTTTCGACCGTTAGTGGCTCGAAATAGAGTTTGTCCGATATGGTGTAGTCAGTCGAAACGGTCTCCGGGTTGTTGTTGATGATAATTGCCTCGTAACCAGCTTCGCGGATTGCCCAAATGGCGTGTACGGTCGAGTAGTCGAACTCTACACCCTGACCAATGCGGATAGGGCCAGAACCGAGTACGACAATCTTGCGACGAGTGCTTACCACCGATTCGTTCTCTTGTTCGTAGGTCGAGTAGTAGTACGGAACATCTGCCTTGCACGAGCCGGCGCACGTGTCAATCATCTTATATACAGGGAGTACACCCACCTTCTCGCGCAACTCGAACACCTCTTGCTCGGTCATGCCCCACAGCTGTCCGATAAACTTATCGCCGAAGCCCATACGCTTTGCTTCGCGTAATACCTCACGGTCTGCTTTGTTCGCACGTACGA
>JAFNYX010000032.1 GCA_017654125.1 Alistipes sp.
ACACCGCTTTATACAGTTATGGGCGAACAGGATTACGACGGTGCGATTGCCGCATCACCAATGACCGACTACAACGCCGAGCAGATGTACGTACGCTCGTGTGGTCCACGCTTCTACTCGATGAATATCGGCGAAGTTCATTACGTCGTTCTCGACAATACGGTATTTCTCAACGAGCCGGGCGACGGCAAATATCCGACCGAGATTGTCGGCAAGCGCAACTATGACCGCCGCGTCAGTCGCGACCAACTTGCATGGTTGCGACGCGACCTTTCGTACATCGAGGATAAGCAGACTCCTATCGTGGTCTGTATGCACCACAACGTCTTCCGCACCTCATCCAAAGGCAAACTTATAAAGTCACTCTCTCGCCCCGAAGATACCGACTCGCTCACGGCGTGCTTTGCCGATTTTGCGAACGTGCGTTTCCTCACCGGCCACTCGCATCGCCGCCGAATCTCCGCAACCAAAGACCTGCCGAACATCGTCGAACATAATATTGGCTCGGCAAGCGGCAACAATTGGGAGTGCGGCTTCAATGGCTATCCGCACATCTGTTTCGACGGCTCGGATGCAGGAATAGAACTCTTCTCGTTCGATGGCCGCGACGTAAAGTGGGAGTTTATCTCGCAACAGAATCCCGAACGCACATTCCGTGCATACGACATGAACAGCGTCGGCGAGTACTATCGCACGAACGTCGATGTACAGAATTTCACACGCAACTACTCTACGCGCATCAACTACGGTGCGCCGTCATTCGCCAATTACGTATATATCAACTACTGGGGCGATGAGCCGAAGTCAAAAATCGAAGCATTCGAGGGCGACAAACCATTAAAAGTGCGACGCATAATGCAGGACGATCCGCTCTACACAATCTCCACAGCCGTAATTCGCGCGCGTAATAGCCGTGGTCGAAAACTCAACATTGGCAAGAGCAACAGCCAACACCTGTTCCGTGTGCAAACAGACACGACAAACACCACCATACGCATTCGTACGACCGATTCATTTGGTCGCGTATTTGAGGATTCGCTGGTACGACCGCACCCTTTTCCACCCCTTGCACCGACCAAAAAGCGCAAATAAACAAAAAGAGGTTTCAATCATACAGGATTGAAACCTCTTATCTTTTTACCCTCTCAACAGCCATGCCACACCATTATCTTCCTGGCGGGCAACTGTTGCCAAAAAACATATATAACAAATCTACCTTATCGAATCTCTTCTCTATTTTACATACTCAACTATCGCCTCCGCGATTCGCTCTCCATCCAACGCCGCCGAAATAATACCTCCGGCATATCCCGCACCTTCGCCCGCAGGGAAGAGGCCCTCCACCTCGGGGTGCATCAGCGATTGCTTATCACGCGGCACACGCACCGGAGTCGATGTACGCGACTCGACACCAACGACCACCGCCTCGGACGTCAGATAGCCATGCATACGCTTATCGAACACACGTATTGCCTCACGCAGACGTGATGACATAAACGACGGCATCCACTCATCCAGACGCGACGGCACAATGCCCGGCACATACGAACACGCAGGCAACGACCCAGAGGCGCGTCCTGCGACAAAGTCGGACACGCGCTGCGCCGGAGCTGTCGCAGCACCTCGTGCATTTGCACGTGCCGCCTGTTCCAACTCACGCTGAAAAGCCAGACCGGCGAGGGCTCCGTATTGTGGCACAAGATGTTCGAAATCCGATAAGCGAATCTCTGTCACAAAACCCGAATTGGCATATGGCGAGTTACGACGCGACGGTGACATACCGTTCACGACCGATTCACTTTCATCGGTCATCGCCGGCACAATAAATCCGCCAGGACACATACAGAACGAATATACGCCTCGCCCACCTACCTGTGCCACAAGCGAATACGACGCTGCCGGCAGATACTCCGCTTCGCAAGAGCCGTGATACTGTATACGGTCGATGAGCTTCTGCGGATGCTCAATTCGCACACCCATAGCAAATGGTTTCGCCTCTACACGCACACCGCACGCATCAAGCATCTCATATATATCGCGAGCCGAATGGCCCGTAGCCAACACCACGGCACGCGTCTCTATGCGATCTCCACCCGCCTCCACGCCCGTCACGCGACCATCCTTGATGAGCAGTCGCTCAACGCGCTTCGAAAAGTGAATCTCGCCACCGCACTCGACAATCTGTCGGCGTATATCGGCAATAATTCTCGGCAGACGATCGGAGCCGATATGCGGATGCGCCTCGTAGAGAATCTCCTCCGACGCACCATGAAAAACCAGACGTTGCAGGGCACGATTATAATCGCCACGTTTTTTGCTACGCGTGAAGAGTTTACCATCCGAGAACGTTCCTGCACCACCCTCGCCAAAGGCGTAATTTGAATCGGGATTTACACCCCGTCCTCGCTGAATCTGAGCGATATCCTTGCCGCGCTCGACAACATCCTTACCTCGTTCGAGAAGCACCGGTCGCAGACCGTTTTCGATTAATCGCAACGCTGCAAACAGACCCGCCGGACCTGCGCCAACGACCACAACCTCCTCGCGCCCCACAACCGACGGATAGTCGAAATGCAACGGTGCGGGCATCTGCTCGGCATCGAGGAACACCTCCCACGTAAGATTTACCTTCAACGCGCCACGACGCGCATCCACCGAGCGTTTCACAAGGCGCAACAGCGCGACATCCTGCTCACGCACACGCATTTCACGCGCTACGAGCGAAGCATGCTGCGAAAAGTCTGCCGCCTGACGCGGCGTGAGCGAAAGAGTAATGGTTGCCGGCATAACATTTCTAATTTAACATATGTACAAAGGTACTATATTTTTGCGAAATAGCCGACCATGATGTTGGTAATTATAAAAATTTGCCTAACTTTGCAGTCGCATCAACGCGGATATGGTGTAATTGGTAGCCACGTCAGACTTAGGATCTGATGCCGAGAGGCGTGGGGGTTCGAGTCCCTTTATCCGCACAAATTTACCGAAGAGGAATTTTCGAAAGAATTTTCCTCTTTTTTATTTTTGTAATTAT
>JAFNYX010000033.1 GCA_017654125.1 Alistipes sp.
GAACGCGGAATGCCATACCGGTAAGCTTACCATTGAGCTCCGGAAGAACAACGCCTACTGCCTTTGCAGCACCGGTCGACGAAGGGATGATGTTGCCGGCTGCAGCACGGCCACCACGCCAGTCTTTGAGCGACGGACCGTCAACAGTCTTCTGGGTAGCGGTAGTAGCGTGAACGGTAGTCATCAAACCGTCAGCGATACCCCAATTGTCGTTGAGAACCTTAGCGATAGGAGCCAAGCAGTTCGTAGTACACGAAGCGTTCGAAACGATAGTCTGACCAGCGTAAGTGTTGGTATTAACGCCACATACGAACATCGGAGTCTTATCCTTTGCAGGAGCCGACATAACTACGTACTTCGCACCA
This sequence comes from Alistipes sp., assembly GCA_017654125.1. Lineage (GTDB taxonomy): Bacteria > Bacteroidota > Bacteroidia > Bacteroidales > Rikenellaceae > Alistipes. The sequence goes on from JAFNYX010000033.1 coordinate 366, forward strand.
GCCTTGATGTGTGCCTCTGCCTTCTCAGCGGTGAGGAACAAACCGGTCGACTCAACTACGTACTCTGCCTCAACCTCGTTCCACTTCAAATCCTCAGGGTTACGCTCTGCGGTTACGCGGATTGCCTTACCGTTTACGATGAGCAAGCTCTTCTCTGCGTCGAAGTCGATAGTGCCCTGGAACTGACCGTGCATGGTGTCATATTTGAGCATGTAAGCCAAATAATCTACCGGACAGAGGTCGTTGATACCTACAACCTCATACTTGTCAGTCTGAGTGCAAGCTGCACGGAATACCATACGGCCGATACGTCCGAAACCGTTGATACCAATCTTAATTGTTGCCATAATTCTTTTTAATTTTTATGAGTTTTGTGATAAAAAATTTTTCTGCTCTACGTGCTGTTATTTTTTTAACGGCACAAAATTACACACTTTGTCGAAAATTACCAAAAATTTCACCTTTTTTTTACGCGCGCACGCTTTGTCCGATAGTTTGTTAGGGCGCAACCTACTTTTTTTGCAAACCGTCACAATGCATCGCATTCTCTCTTCTGCGAGCCGACACCATGCATCGCACGCCCGAGAGGCTCGGTTTATTCGCTACCGAGTCGTCGTGACTAACCCTTGTCGATGTTTGCTTTGGCGCGCTTGGCCATCGACGAAGCGAAGACAAAGTCGTTGAGTTCGGCATTGTCGGCTTGGAGAATCGTATCCTTCGAGCCCTCCCACCACTTTTTGCCTTGGTGGATATATACAATTTTTTCGCCAATCTCCATCACAGAGTTCATATCATGCGTATTTATTATCGTCGTGATGTTGTATTCGCGCGTAATGTCGTGAATCAGGTTGTCGATGACAATCGAGGTTTGCGGGTCGAGGCCCGAATTTGGCTCGTCGCAGAACAAGTAGCGAGGATTGAGCACAATAGCGCGCGCTATGGCGGCACGCTTAATCATACCTCCCGACAGCTCCGACGGATAGAGGTGTGGTGCGTGCGAGAGTTCGACACGTTCCAAGCAGAACTCCACACGCTTGCGTTTCTCTGCCTCGCTGTATGTCGTAAAGAGGTCGAGCGGCAACTTCACATTCTCCAACACGGTCGCTGAGTCGATGAGCGCACCACCCTGGAAAATCATACCGATATTCTTGCGAATCGCCTTACGCTCGGCAAACGAGAGCGACGTATAGCGCACGTCGTCGAAGTCGATTGAGCCGCTGTCGGGCTCGTGAAGTCCCACCAACGTTTTGAGTAGCACGGTCTTACCCGAACCACTACGGCCGATAATAAGGTTTGTCTTGCCGGTTTCGAACTCGACCGAAATATCCTCCAATACGGTACGACCGTCAAAGGATTTGAATATATGTTCACACTTAATCATATCAGGTACGCAGGAGTTGAGTGAGAATCAGGTTGAAAATCATAATCATAATCGAACTTACCACAACGGCAGTGGTCGATGCACGACCTACTTCGAGCGAGTTTCCCTTGGCATAGTAGCCATAGAATGCCGAGATGGAGGTAATCAGGAAGGCAAAAACCGTCATCTTGATAAGCGAATAGGTAATCTCCCAACTGTCGAACGCATAGAGCAGACCATCCACGAAGTCGCTCGGCAACATCACACCCATTCGTGCCACCAGAAAACCACCGAACATACCGACAATCATACTGAACGCTGCAAGGAATGGGAAGAAGAACATCGTCGCCACAATCTTCGGCAGGATGAGATACGAAGCGGAGTTTACGCCCATGATTTCGAGTGCGTCGATTTGCTCCGTAATACGCATCGTACCTATCTCGGAGGCGATATTCGAGCCGACCTTACCGGCGAGGATGATGGCGATGACGGTCGATGAAAATTCGAGTATCATAACCTCCTTCGTCGCGTAGCCAATCATCATCTGCGGGATGAACGGCGACTCCAAACTAATCGACATCTGCAACGCGATAACCGCACCGATAAATACCGAAATGATGGCGGTCAGCGGAATCGAATTTATGCCGAGTTGCTCTATCTCGTTTATGGTACGGCGATAGTAGATACTCCACTTCTCCGGACGGGAAAAGACCTTCCCCATCAGGATACAATATCGTCCGATTACTTCAAAAAACTTTAACATTTTTCTCCTTTTGTTTTATTTAAGGTCGGGTAAGGTCAAGTAAAGTCGAGTAAGGTCTCACATCCACCCTAAAATCCTCGTTTACCCTTGCGTACCCTTGTTAATCTCTCTCCTCCTTCACCTCCTTGAAATCGACATACTCGCCGACGGTTTCGCTCACGCGCTTCTCTTGGTGAGCGGGAGTATGCACCGTCACATCGCCCTCGTTACGCGCGCGACGATACCCTCCGCCGGAAGTGCGCCCGGCGCCTGTGCCTGCGTGATTTCGCATCTGCTCTTCGGCTTCGCGTTGCACACGTCGCAGTCGCCACACGAGCATAGCCCACGACAGCAGACCGAGCAACATCATGACGATGATAATGACGGCAAAGACTCCGAAGATGCCCGGCGCCGCCACCATCAGCAACACCACGAAGATGGTTGTCAGCGGATTGCGTACGATTGCATCAAGTATTGTTCCCAAAAAACTCTTCATCTGTCTCTCTTGTTTTGCGTTTGTTACACTCTCCAAACGGATTTTCGCGCCATTTATTACCCCTCCATCCGTCGCACCTTATGTCGTAAAAGATTGTCGGCGTGCAACACACGATGCAAATATACGAATTTTTTTCGATTATATCGAATACTTACACCAAGGCGCGATAGTTGCAAGTCGTAGATTCTATAACCAGCATCACTTTCGACAGACGTCTATGACACTTCGCTCACCACAACTCCGCTCGCACTTGGCACTGCTCCTCTGCAACATCATTTGGGCGTGCGACTACCCCTTCTACAACCTTGTACTCGGACGCTACATCGCACCCGAAGCGATGGTCTGCGGCTCGCTCATCGTGGCGGCACTGCTGTCGCTCGTACCAATGGCGTGGGAGCCGCGCGAGCGTGTCGAACGCTCTGACTTGCTGACGATTGCCATCGCTGCGCTGATGATAGGCGTGCTGCGAAAGGTGCTGCTCATGGAGGGTCTCTCGCGCACCTCGCCAATCGACGGCTCGATTATCGGAACCATCGGACCGCTGGTCGTGCTGCTCGTATCGGTTGCGGCGGGCATCGACCGCCTCTCGGGGCGAAAGATTGTCGGCCTGCTGCTCGGTGGTGCGGGAGCCGTTGCGGTGGTGCTGACGGGTGCTTCGACGGTGCACGTCAAGTCGCAACTCGGAGGCAACGTGATGTTACTCGGCGGCTCGTGTGTAACGGCACTCTATATGGTCTTTTTCAAGCGGTTGGTGGCGAAGTATCGCGTCACGACGCTGTTGCGACTCATCTACTGTTTCTCGGCGGTCGTTATGCTACCCTTTGGTCTGCCGTCGCTCCTGCGCACCGACTTTTCGACGATGAGCCCCCACATTCTGCTCGCCGCGCTCTTTGTGCTCTGCGTGCCGACCTATCTGCCCAATCTGTTGCTCAACTTCTCGCTCCGCTACGTTGCGCCGACCATTTCGAGCACCTACGCCTACATTCAACCCGTGCTCGCCATTGCGCTCTCGGTGGCTATGGGGCTTGACCGTCTGCACCTCGACACGCTGCTTGCCGGCGCCGTAATCTTTGTGGGCGTGGGGTTGGTTATCAGCTCCTATGGCCGACCGTCGTCACAACCGCCGCAACCGTCGTCGCAACCTCCACAACAGCAATAAAAAAGCGGACAATTCATTCACAGAATTATCCGCCGTACTATATTATGTGCGAGAAGTTTAGTACTTAAACTCTACACCACTGACCATGACATATCGCAAATCAACCAATGAACCGGAGAGAGATATCGTATATCGAATATTATCCAATCCATTGAGGGTTACAGTAGCGGTATAGTTGTTATTTTTATCAATCGCCATTGACACTTTGCTGCCATTAACCGGACCGACAGAAATGGAGCCGCCTGTACCGGAGGAACGACTTCCGTCCAAGTAGGTAGTAAACGAATCGTTCGGCATATACAACTGCGGCGAGGTTATCGTTTGGTTGGTATATATCGCAAAATAACCAACTGACTCACGACACGAGGAAATCGACCAACCGTTATTCGTAAAATTGTCCTTACCACCCGACACCGAGAGTGGCAGACCCGTAACGTAGATAGTGCTCGCAGGCGAAGATATCGTCACGTTCGCATTTGCCGAGAGGGCCACCTTCACGTAGCACGAATGGGCACCCACTGCCACATTGTCAATGCGCGTAGGACTTGCACTGCTTGCCGACGAACTTACCGTAGCAGACGACGAACCATAGACGAATGCCACGTTCGACAAATTGAGTTTCGAAGTAGTATAATCATCCGAACCGGAAATCGTCAGACCCTCAAAGAGAATGCTGGTGCGATTGCTCTCGTTATTTTCGCGCACCTTCGTACCGTTATTGTAAGCGTAGGTTGAGCGAGCTGTGTACGAAACTGTCGGAATTTTGGTCACCTGAACCGTCTGCCCATCCGAAATCTCCGACGAGCCGTCCGGCTGACCAACAACGGCGCGTACGATATGCTCGCCCGACGGAACATTCGACAGAACGTACGTGCCGTCCGAAAGCGTGGTGTGCGGATAGACCGAGCCATCGACCAAAATCTTCGGCGCACCGATACCGCCATTCGACTTAACACCCTTGATGTAGATTGTGTTCGGAGCAAGCGACGACGAGCCGTTTGCAACCGCCTCCTCATACCACGAGGTAACCTCGTCGATGGAGACGGTCGGGTCCCAAGCCACATTTACACCCGTACGGGTATTCACCTTGAAGGTCTTTTCGCTCGAAGTCGAGAGTGTGATGACATTACCGTCAATATCGGTCAGCGTCACCGTAACGATACCCGCCTCGACAGGCAACACCTCGAAACGATACTCGTAGTTGTTGGTGCTGTTGAGCGGAATATTCTCAACATTCGCCGTAAAGGTCTTTCCCGTAGCACTCGGCGTATAGGTCATCTTGCCATCTGCATCGAGCACACCGACAAACTCGCCGAGGAACGGCTTCGTACCACTAACGGTGATGGTCTTAACACGGTATGGGGTTTTCTTATCGTTGCTGAACACACGGACAGCCAGCGCACCGGCAATCGAGGTCATATTTACCGAATAGAGGTTATCGACTACGGTCTTGTTGGTCGATGCAACCAAAATCGGAGTCCATACGCCATCCTGTGCAGGCAGCGAGATACGCTTGCCCGAAAGGTCTGCCGACGAAGCAGGATAGACGAAGTGGAAGTTCGCCTGCTTGTTCATCACATACTCATACGATGCATTGCGGAAGAAGCCATTGCCCTTGTCAGCACCGTCGAAGAGCGTCAGCGTCTGCTGGTAGCCGCCCGTGCAGTCCTGCAAGATGGCTATCTCGTCACTCTCCTCCCAATAGAAACGGAGATTATCGTCGTACGACGCACGGCTCTCGTCATCTCCGCCCTGATTGGTGCCGACACCAAGGTCGGTCGTACCCATCTGAATCTCGGGCGCAATTTCTGTCATATCGCTCTGCGTACAACCTACGAAGGTTGCAGCAGCAAGCAAAATCGGTAAAATAAGTTTTTTCATATCGTATCTGTTTTTATCTCTCAATAATATTTCTGTTCGTTGTTTCAACGGGTTAGAGTTTATTTTGCAACAAATGGCTTAAACCCACTCCCATTCGTCCTCTTCTTCATCGTCCCACGCATCACCCGGGCCGACAATCTCAGTGCTCATATAAAAACCCTGCTCAAACTCCGTCTCTTCGACATAGAGTAGAGGACTCTCATATTTCGGCTTTTCGTTATAAATCATACACTACGGTTTTTTTGTTTTCAACACCATAAGGTTGTTAATTCTGCTCTTGCCCGTCTGCACAACATTTTACGCATAGAGGCTAAAAAGCGCACAAAAGTATAAAATTCGTATCGTGTACACAAAATTTTTCAACGAACGCCAACTTTTTCATCATAAATATCTATTCCCTGCTAATAAAAAAACACCAAACCGTCGCCCGACCATTGTCAAACGACGGCTTGCTTCACATCTCGAAAGATGTTATCTCAAAGGAACCGTACCCTTACCAACAAGGTTACTATCCGTATATATCTCAACGACATACGCTCCCTCGATAAAGCCGCTGCCCTTGTAATATACGCTCACATCGACATCCTCATTTTGGTAGTCCACCTCACGCGATGCGGAGTAGCCCGTACGCGTGCCGTTCAGGTCGAACATCGGCATCGACTCGGTGGTAAGCAGATAGCCCTCCGGCGACTTGATGCAGACGTATATCTCGCGGTTACCCGGCGAGGCGAGTTCGTTGGCTGAAATCGTGAAATCGACACGCAACGTAACGGCATTCTTCACACGCGAAACAAGTTTGTCGCGCGAATTGAGAGGCACAATAGCGATATCGCGAGCACGGAGCACCGAACCCATCTGCACCTTGTTCTGCAACTCGGATGCGCGCTCCTCGGCCACGTCAGCACGCAGGTTGGCGGTCGAAATCTCCTTGCGATACGACACGTTCTCGGCTGCGAGTTTCTTGTTGAGCGAGTTGAGCGAGTCGATTTGGCGCAGGTAGTTCTTCATCACGCTGCGTAGCGTACCCACCTCCTTTTCGTACTCCTTGATTTTGGCGTAGTTCCAACGGCGTTCGCGTTTGAGTTGCTCCATCATCTCGTTGGCCTTCACCAGGTTGGCGGCAATCGTATCGTTAGCAAATTTGAGCGAGTCGTACTCTGAAATGAGCGATGTAAGGTCGCTCTGAATCGAATCGCGGTCGATTTGCAACAACTCGTAGTCGTGTTGTTGTTGGCGATTGAGATTGAAATAGAGTATCGATATTCCGGCAAGAATTACCGCCAGAAGCACAATTACGACGCGGTAGCCGCGTATAGATTTTTGCGCTTGTTCGTCAGGACGCAAATCATCTTCATAATCGTAACGGTCGTTTTCGTAGTTGTAATTTTCCATTGTTTATCACTGTTTTTCGTCTGCAAATATACAAAAATATTTTTTCGCACCACCTCTGCCCTCTCTTTCGCACCTCTTTCGCGCGCTACTTGATACGACTGTCGAGCGGATATTTCAAACCTCGATAGTCGGTGATGTAGGCACGGATGCTGCCGATGCGAATCGGCGATGAGAGCATCACCGGAAACTTGTTCCGATCGTCCGTAATCCATATATCAAACTCCGAGCCATCCGTAAACGAAAAGCCCTCGCTCGTACCGAGCGTACAGCGCAGATGCAGCGTGCGGAATCGGCCCTTTTGCGGTACGCGACACTCCTCGCGCCCCATGAGACGGAATTTCAACACCTTAATCGTGTCCTCCAACACCATTTCGAGGTCGTAGTGTCGCCCTGCAACCAACGTATCCGGCTCAATCGAGCGCAGATTGAAGTACAACGATACGGGATCCATACTACGCTCCGAGAGTGGCATTGTCTTCTCGCGCGGTGCTCTTTGACGGCTCTGCGCCCACGTATGCACCTGCAACGAATCCCAGTCGTAACGATAGTGGCTACGGAAGGTGTAGTCGCCCTCACGGATGTTGCTCTCGAAACGAAGCGTGCGCTTCGAAAGTGTATCGACCCAGATGTCGTAGCGGTCGTCGATGTTGAAGAACCAACGGTACGACGGCATTATGCGACCATTACCCATCACGCGATAGGTCGGGCGGCCGTCAAGAGAGTCGAGCGACGTCTGCACCGTCACGGTCGCCATCTCTGTATTCGGAATGAGTTTGGCACGATAGGCCACCACATAGTCGAGCCGTTCGCCCGGATGTAGCACCTGCGCCACGACCGACACCGCCCACACCGTGAGCAGCAATGCCACAACTATCGCTCCCGAAATACGTTTCATCTCCGTCTCTCTATTTTTTATAACGTGCCCACAGCACGCCGTATTGTTTTCTATGAGTTTTTCTTCTTTTGCGTCTCGTTAATCCCATGATGGATTAGAGTGCGGTGTTTCAAACTTGCAACGCCCAATGGTTCTGTATTCACTTGGGAGTAAACGAGAATTTCGAGGGCAAGCGTAACACAAATATTCACTCTCTAATTCGTTACGAAATCATCGAAAAATCAATCTCTTGCTCACCCGAATATCGCGCCTTCAACTCCTGCAACGGCCGATTCTCCGGTCGAGCAAGTGCGGCATCCTCGTCAAGCAGCGCACGTGCCGCCTCCTGCGCAAGTTGCAGTATCTGATTGTCGAGCGTCGGGTTGGCAATCTTCAAATCGAACGCCGCTCCACTCTGCATCGTGCCGTTAATATCGCCCGCACCGCGCAATTTCAGGTCGAGTTCCGCCAATCGAAATCCGTCCGTCGTCTCGCACATAGCCTCCAAACGCTGGCGCGACTCCTTTGAGAGTTGTTCGCGCGACATCAACACGCAGTACGACTGCTCGCCACCTCGACCCACACGACCACGCAATTGGTGCAACTGCGAGAGGCCAAATCGCTCGGCCGACTCAATGACCATAACCGTTGCATTCGGCACATCGACACCTACCTCGATAACCGACGTTGCAACCAATATATCCGCCTCACCCTCCTTGAATTGGCGCATCGACTCCTCCTTGTCGGCCGGCTTCATCTTACCGTGACACGCCGTCACGCGATAGTCGGGTAGCGGAAAGTCGCTCACGATGTTGGCAAAGCCCTCCTCCAAATTCTTGTAGTCTGCCTTCTCGGACTCCTTGATGAGCGGATAGACGATATAGACCTGACGACCAATACGAATCTGCTCGCGCAAAAATCCCCACAGACGCAGACGTGCCGAGTCGTTATAGTGAACCGTACGAATCGGACGACGGCCCGGTGGAAGTTCGTCAATGACCGAGACATCCAAATCACCATAGATGGTCATCGCCAGCGTGCGCGGAATTGGCGTGGCGGTCATCACAAGAATATGCGGCGGTTGTTGATTTTTGGTCCACAGACGCGAGCGTTGCTCCACACCGAAGCGGTGTTGCTCGTCGATGACCACAAAGCCAAGATTCGAGAAGCGCACCCGCTCCTCAATGAGTGCGTGTGTTCCTATGAGTATATCCACCTCACCCGCAGCCAAAGCCGCCAGCACCTCACGACGCTCCTTCGCACGCGACGTTCCGGTCAGCACCGCCACACGCAGCCCGATTCCCTCGGTCATGCGACTGATGGATGCAAAGTGTTGTCGAGCAAGGATTTCGGTCGGCGCCATCATACACGCCTGAAATCCGTTATCGACCGCAAGCAGCATCGCAAGCAACGCGACAACTGTCTTGCCGCTACCCACATCGCCCTGCAACAGACGATTCATCTGCGTACCCGAAATCGTGTCACGGCGAATCTCCTTCACGACACGTTTTTGTGCACCCGTCAGCGGGAAAGGCAACTTCTCGTTATAGAAGGTGTTGAACATCTCCCCCACCTTATTGAATAAAAATCCGTTTTGCGCGCCGACACGTGCCGAACGACGTGACTGTATGTTGAGCTGAATGCCGAATAATTCGTCGAATTTCAAGCGATACTGCGCCTGACGCAATCGCTCCTGCGATTGTGGAAAATGGATATTGAAGAGCGCCTCTTCGAGCGACACCAACCCATGCTGCACACGCAGACGTTCGGGCATGTAGTCGTGAATGTGGCCTTGTACCGCACCCCACAGGTTGCAGATAATGTTATACAACCCTTTGGTGCCGAGAGCCGTCGAGAGCCGTTCGGTGGTCGAATATATGCCCTGCAAACCGCTATGTTCGCGACGCGAGAGCGCCTTCTCGACAAGCTCCACCTCGGGGTGAACAATTGACAACTCGCCACGGAAGAACGACGGGCGACCAAAGATTATATACTCGCGCCCCAACTCGAATCGTTTCTCAACCCACTTTATGCCCTGAAACCAAATGAGTTCCGCCGAGCCTGACCCATCGCTCACAAATATCGAAAAACGACGTTTACGCCCCTCGCCCGCCACACTTTTTCCGGTCACTTTGGCGCGGAACTGAACATATGCCGAAGAGGTATTTTCGTTGATATCGCCGATACGGTATATGCGCGTGCGATCGATGTATCGAAACGGGAAGTGGTATAGCATATCGCGCAACGTACGCACACCGAGTTCGCGTTCGAGCAACTTTGCCCGCACCTCGCCCACACCGGAGACATACTTTATATCGTTATCGAGCTGATTTTTCATCATAGCGCACACTCTCCAATATTGCAAAATTAAGAATTAAAAATTAAAAAATAAAAAAATTCTACCATTGCGCCATCTTCACCAAATTTCGTAACCTCCCCACCCACCTAAAACCATAATTTCTCATACTCGGAGCACAGCAACAAGCCCCCTTTTTCAAAAGGGGCTTTGGGGATATGTGGAGGTGGAGAAAAATTAAAAATTACAAATTTTGCGATTTCGCATAAATTTTGTATTTTTGTTTTTTGATACACGCACATATGCACTATGTGCATAGCGGATGCAGCAGACAATCAAACACAAAAACATATAAAAACAAAAAAATTATGGCAGAATTTATCTATCAGGAGCCGCTCCCTATCGAGCGCGACAACACGGAGTATCGCCTGCTCACGAAGGACTACGTTAAGGTGGTCGAGTGCGACGGTCGTAAAATTTTGAAGGTCGATCCGAAGGGTTTGGAGTTGCTCTCGAAGGCGGCTTACGAGGACGTTTCGTTCTACCTGCGTGCTTCGCACTTGCAGAAGTTGCGTAACATTCTCGACGATGCGGAGGCAACCGACAACGACAAGTTTGTGGCATACACGATGCTTATGAACTCGGTGGTTGCGGCCGAGGGTGAACTTCCGACTTGTCAAGATACGGGTACGGCTATCTGCGTGGCTCACAAGGGCGAGGATGTATATACAGGTGTGGATGATGCGGAGTGCATCACTCGCGGTGTGTATGAGACCTACAAGGAGCGCAATCTTCGCTACTCGCAGGTGGTACCTATCACGATGACCGACGAGCACAATACCGGCTCGAATCTTCCGGCACAGATTGACATCTATGGTGGTCATCCGGGTATGGAGTACGAGTTCCTCTTCATCACAAAGGGTGGTGGTTCGGCCAACAAGACATTCCTCTATCAGCAGACCAAAGCGTTGCTCAATGAGGAGTCGCTTACGAAGTTCTTCAAGGAACACATCAAGGATCTCGGTACGTCGGCTTGTCCGCCATACCACTTGGCTGTCTGCATCGGTGGTACGTCGGCAGAGATGTGTTTGGCAACCGTTAAGAAGGCATCGGCCGGCTATCTCGACGAGCTTCCTACGTCGGGTAACGATGGTGGTCGTTGTTTCCGCGACCTCGAATGGGAGGAGAAGGTGCTGAAAATCTGTCAGGAGATGGGCATCGGCGCACAGTTCGGTGGTAAGTACCTCGTACACGATGTTCGCGTTATCCGCGCACCGCGCCACGCCGCATCGTGTCCGGTTGCTATCGGCGTAAGTTGTTCGGCAGACCGTAACATCAAGGCGAAGATTACGCCGGAGGGTATCTTCTTGGAACAGTTGGAGAAGAATCCGGCACGCTTCCTGCCTGCCGAGGCACCGGCAATGTCGCCGGCCGTGGATATCGACCTCGACGAGGGTATGGATAAGGTTCGCGAGATTTTGACCAAGTATCCGATTAAGACGCGCCTCAACTTGAAGGGCACGCTCATCGTGGCACGCGACATCGCTCACGCTCGCATCAAGCAGATGCTCGACGAGGGTAAGCCGATGCCGGAGTACTTCAAGAACCATCCGGTTTACTATGCAGGTCCGGCAAAGACTCCGGCAGGTATGGCATCCGGTTCGTTCGGCCCGACGACGGCAGGTCGTATGGACCCATACGTTGACCTGTTCCAAAAGAATGGTGGTTCGATGGTGATGGTGGCAAAGGGTAACCGTTCGAAGCAGGTGACCGACGCTTGTGCGGCAAATGGTGGTTTCTACCTCGGCTCGATTGGTGGTCCTGCGGCAATCCTCGCAAAGAACTCAATCAAGAGCGTAGAGGTTGTCGATTTCCCTGAACTCGGCATGGAGGCCGTACGTAAGATTTACGTGGAGAACTTCCCAGCCTTCATCATTGTGGATGATAAGGGTAATGACTTCTTCGCAGACTTCGCTCACTAAAATTTTGTGCGACGCACACAAATTTTAGTGAGCGTTGCTACGCAACTTTTGTGTGTTACCTATCCCCCAAACCCCCTTTCTGTAAAGGGGGCTTTTGGGTTTTTTGGTGTGGGTGATGTTCTCCGAAAAAAGTGTGGAGGTCGCCCGCAATAAAACATAGTTTTATATCGTTGTTTTTTCGTATGAACAATCTTATAAAAACTCTCTTTGCCGTCATGCTGACGGCGGTTGCCGTTTTTGTGGCGCGAGCCGACGAAAAGGTGACATTCGAATTGAACGCTCCGATGATAGTCACGGAGGGTGAAGCGTTTCGTGCCGAGTTTGCGCTCAATGCCAAACCCGACGACAAGTCATTCGTACCACCGTCGTTCGACGGTTTCGACGTATTGGCCGGCCCCGCAACATCGCAGGGCTCGTCCATCTCGATTGTGAACGGTTCGATGACCAAGAGTATCAACTACTCGATAACATACGTGCTCCTGCCACAACGCAGTGGAGAGTTGCGTATAGGCGAGGCAGAGGTTGCGGTCGATGGTGTAACCTATCGCACACGACAGACGCCTATTGAGGTGCGTGCCGCGAGTGGGCAGGGTCAAGGCGCAGGAGCAACGTCGGGGCAGTCGCGCAACGAGTCGAACGAGTCGCTCGAAGTGCGTGCCGGCAATCAGATTGGCAAAGAGGATGTATTGTTGCGCCTCGCGCTGTCGCGCCGCACGGTGTATAAGGGCGAGCCTATTCGTGCCACGCTGAAATTGTACAGCCGTGTGAATGTTGCCGGCTCGGAGGGTGCGAAGATGCCGGCATTCAACGGCTTCTGGTCACAACAACTCGATGTCGAGCAGGGCCCCTTCCGCGAAACCTTGAATGGCAAGGTCTATGAGGCGTACACCATTGCCGAGTATCTGCTCTATCCGCAGCAGAGCGGCCGATTGAGCATCGAGCCGTCGGAGTTGACCGTATTCGTACAGGTTGTAGTGCAAAATTCGCGTAACTACGACCCATTCTTCGGAGGCGGTCGCGAGATATATAACGTCCGTCGCGCACTGCGTACACCGGAGGTGACGGTCGATGTCAAGGAGTTCCCGGCAGGCGCACCGGCATCGTTTACGGGTGCGGTGGGACGCTACACGATGGAGGCCAAACTCTCGACCGAAAGCGTTTCGGCAAACTCGGCTGCCAATATCGACGTTCGCATTGCCGGCTCGGGCAACCTGAAATTTATGCAGGCACCGTCGCTCACACTGCCATCGTCGTTCGAGTTGTACGACACGAAGACCACCGAGCAGATTCACACCGGCGCAAACGGCTCGACGGGCTATCGCTCATTTGAGTACCCGTTCATTCCGCGCGCAGAGGGAGAATACACGCTTGCACCTATCGAATTTACATACTTCAATCCCGAATCGGCGCAATACGTCACGCTCCGCTCCGAGGAGTTTTCGATTTCGGTTATGCCCGATACGAAAGCCGCAGGTGCGCCGTCCGGCACAATCGTCTCGACGGGTGTGCGCAAAGAGGATGTGCGTCTGCTGGGTAGCGATATCCGATTCATCAAACTCGGCCGACCGGCTCTCCGCCATAATGTGACACCACTCGTGCTCTCGCCACTCTATTGGGCGATAATGGCTGCTATGGTGCTCATTGCGGTTGTGGTATTCTACGCTTTGCGTAAACGAATGCGCGATAGTCGCAATACGGCACTCGTTCACGCACGTCGTGCAAATAAGGTTGCCGTACAGCGATTCCGCAAAGCGGCCGCATATATGAAGGAGCAAAATCGTCGCGCCTTCTACGAGGAGATGTTGCGCGCACTATGGGGCTACATCAGCGACCGATTCAATATTCCGGTGGCCGACCTCACCAAGGAGAGCATCCGCGAGGAGTTGAGCCGTCGCGGTGCGATCGAGCAGGCACACGAGATTACGGAGATTATCTCGATGTGCGAGGAGGCGCAATACTCGCCTGTGGCAACGACCACGATGGACGAGGTGTATGGCAAGGGTATCGACGTGGTATCGAAAATCGAGTCGATAGTCAAAAAATAGAGAGAGGAGAGCAGATGAAGAGTATGAAAAAAATAATATTTGGAATGGTTGTCGCACTGCTCACTGCGAGTGCGTGGGTGGCGTCGGCTCAAATTGACGATAAGAACACTGTAACCCCACAAATCAACCTCACGCAGACGGATGAGTCGTCGGCCACTGCCGAGCCGGTCGTAGCCGAGCCGATACTATCCTCCTCGCCGGAGCAGTTGTGGGACGAAGCAAATCGCTACTATATCGATGGTCAGATGGCGAGCGCCGTGAAGTGCTACGAGCAAATTATCGCCGAGGGCTACACCTCGCCGAAGTTGTGGTACAACGCCGCCAATGCTCACTTTAAGATGGGCTCGCTCGGAAGAGCCATTCTCTACTATAACCGTGCATTGGAGGGTACGCACGCCTCGGAGGATGTGCTCTACAACCTCGCCATCGCTGAGGCACAGACCAAAGACCGCATCGCCGTCGTGCCGGAGTTTTTCCTTGTGCGCTGGATGCGTGCCGTGCGCGACGTGATGAGTTGTACGGCGTGGAGCGTGCTGTCGCTTGTGTTGTTCGGCGTGATGCTCGTGTTTTTGTTGTTGTTCCTGCTGCCGCAACGACTTGCTGTGCGTAAAACGGGTTTCTACGGAATGGTTGTGGCGATGCTGCTGTTCGTCTTGACGACGGCAATGGCCGTATCGGAGCGTAACGAGATGCTCACGCGTGATGGCGCAATCGTTATGTCGTCCGCCATATCGGTCAAAAGTTCGCCCGATCGCTCGGCAACCGATATCTTCGTGCTACACGAAGGTACGAAGGTGCGTATTACGGGTGAGATGGACGGATGGAGCGAGATAGTGATTGCCGACGGCAAGAAGGGCTGGACGGAGAGTCGCAACATCGAAAAGATATAACACGTATGTCTAAACTATTGGATAATGTCGTCGGCGAGTTGTCGCGCCTGCCCGGAGTGGGTCGGCGTACGGCACTGCGATTGGCGATGCACATATTGAAGATGGAGCGCGAGGATGTGGCGTCGATGACCGCCGCCATAGACGATTTTCGTGGCAAGATATGTCACTGCGCCAAGTGCGGCAACCTCTCGGATGAGGAGGTGTGCGAGATTTGCAGCGACCCGTCGCGCGACCGTTCGACGGTCTGCGTCGTCGAGCAGGTGGGCGACCTGCTCTCCATCGAGAAGACCCATCAATATCGCGGCGTGTATAACGTATTGGGAGGTGTGATTTCGCCCATGCAGGGCATAGCACCATCAGACCTGCGCATCGATCTGCTCATCGACCGTATTGCGGCGGGTGACGTGCGCGAGGTGATAATCGCCATCTCGGCATCGGTCGAGGGCGAAACGACGATGTTCTACCTGATGAACCGTCTGCGTGGTTTCTCGGGCTTGAAGATTACGACCATCGCCCGTGGTATCGGCTTCGGTGACGAGTTGGAGTACGTCGATGAACACACCATCACGCAAGCGATGATGAATCGCCGCGAGGTGGAGCGATAACCTCCCCACTCGGCAAGCCCCCCCCGACGGAGCCACTATTGGAGTTGTATAACCCGACGGAGGATGTCTGACACGCGCAAAACAGACGATATATAATATATAAATGGTATAAAATATGAAGACAAAAATTTTGATTGCGCTCTTGTGCGCAGTATTGTCGGTCGGTTGCTGCTCGCAGTGCCGCCAGAAACAGAAGAACGCAAAACCGCTTACGGGTACGACGTGGCATTTGGTACAGATGGGTGGTCAGGACTTGCAACTCGCCGACGACTCGTTTAACCTGATGCTCGGCGAAGATGGTTCGATTGCGGGTATTGCTGCTTGCAACCGTCTGCTCGGCACCTATACGACAACGCCGAAGTACGGCATTTCGTTCGGCCAGGTGGGTACGACGATGATGCTCTGTCCGAAGAACGATGTGCTCGAAGGCGAGTTTGTGCAGATGCTTGGTGGTATTACGCACTACGATATCGATTTCGATACGCTCATCTTGTTACAGGATGGTGCAATTAAGGCACTTTTGAAGGCACAGAACTAATAAGCAATATGAGAAAAGTCATAAATCCGTGGATTCACGAAGAGGGTTACCACTGCTTCGGCTGTGATCCGACACACGAGCACGGCTTGCGAATGGAGTTCTACGAGGATGGCGACGAGATTGTCAGCCGTTGGCGTCCGACGGGCGAACACCAGAGTTGGGTCGATAGGTTGCACGGTGGCGTGCAGGCGGCACTGCTCGACGAGTTGTGCGGTTGGGTGATATTCCGCAAATTCCAAAGCGGTGGCGTCACTTCGCGTATGGACATCCGCTACCGTAAGCCGGTCGTAATCTCCGAGGGCGACCTTATCCTGCGAGCATCGGTAGCACAGCAGCGTCGCAACGTAATTGACGTCGTGGGGCGCATCTATAACGCTGCGGGTGAACTCTGTACGGAGGCCACCTGCATATACTTCCTCTTTCCGAAGTCGGCTTCCGGGGAGCAGATGCCCACCTGCGAGTGTCACGTGGAAGACGAGGAGGTGGAGTCGATTTAACGACCATTTTTATATCTCTTCAACAAAAAAAGCGACACTCTGTGTTGCTTTTTTCGTTATTATTTCATATCTTTGTTGAGGGTGCAGATTGTTCCCCGTAATTTACGAAACTGTTTGAATCGGGCTTTTGCCCTGCCAGAGAGTGGTTTGAGCAGTTTCCGACGCGTTAAAGGAGGTGCTATGACAGACCGCTTTATTGCATATATCGAACGCGAACGCCGCTACTCACCTCTCACGGTGCGTAACTATCGCCACGACATCGAGTGTTTTGCTGCGTGGTGGTGTGATTACTACGGCCGTCAGGAGTTCGCTCCTGCGGAGGTCACGGCAGAGGATGTGCGCGAGAGGGTTATGCAGCGTGTCGAGTGCTTGGCTCCCGCTTCGGTCAATCGCGAACTCTCATCGCTCAAAAGTTTTTTCCGCTATCTGCGCAGTCGTGGCGAGGTTTCGTCCGACATCTTCAAGAGGGTTTCACAACTCAAAAAACCGCACCGTCTGCCGACCTTTGTGCCGGAGACGAAGATGGAGAGCGTGCTCGAACAGGTGCGTCACGAGAGTGATGCCGGCGCATTTCGCCAACAACGCAACGCACTCATCATATCGTTGCTCTACGGCTGTGGCATACGTCTTGCCGAGTTGTGTGGCGTAAAGATGGCGGATGTCACACCCGATGGGATGTTGCACGTGCGGGGCAAGGGCGACAAGGAGCGTATCGTGCCACTGCAACCCGCACTCGCAAAGCGTATCGAGCGGTACGTTGCCGTGTTGCGCGAGCGTGGGTTTGCTACGACGGCCGATGCTCCGCTCATCGTCGGCAATAAGGGCCGAGCATTATCACGAGCGACTATTCAGCGTGTGGTGCGCGACGAGTTGTCGGTGGCGGATGTCAAGGGGCGAAAGAGTCCGCACGTATTGCGCCACACCTTCGCAACGCATCTGCTCAACCGCGATGCCGACCTGCGCGAGATACAGGAATTGATGGGCCACGAGTCGTTGCAGACGACGCAGGTCTATACGCATAACAGCATCTCTCGCCTGAAAGGAACATACTCCAAGGCCCATCCGCACGGATAGTGCCAATCGGATGGCAGTCGTGCAGGAAATGGATGGCAGTCGTACGTAAAAAAGATTTTACAGGGGCAGACTCGCAACGAGGCGAAACCCCTTAACCATAAAACGTTATAATTATGGATATTAAGATTCAATCGTTGAAATTCGATGCGAGCAAGCAGCTCGTCGAGTTCGTGGAGAAAAAGATGGCACGTTTGGAGCGTTTTGCCGAGCGTCCGACCGGTGTGGATGTCGTTTTACGACTTGAAAAAGAT
The DNA here is from genome assembly GCA_017654125.1 of Alistipes sp. Taxonomy (GTDB): domain Bacteria; phylum Bacteroidota; class Bacteroidia; order Bacteroidales; family Rikenellaceae; genus Alistipes. Next base: position 18,448 of record JAFNYX010000033.1, read on the forward strand.
AGCGAAAAAGGCAATAAGGTAGCCGCAGTGGCATTGCATGTTCCGGGCGGCGATATAGTTACGGAACAGCACGCAAAAACCTTTGAGGAGGCGGTTGATTTGGCTCTCGATGCCATAAAACGTCAGATTGAGAAGCGTCGCGATAAGTAGGCGCACTTCGCTTCACAACAATTAAACAGTTGTGATACAACTTCTATAAACAGAGGGTTGCCCGACAGATTAGTTGGGCAACCCCTTATTTTGTGGTCTGGTTGTATTGTTTTCAGATTGAAATTTTAGAGCGAAGAGGCGAGAAAATCGGCCGTCGAAAGACCCTCGCTCATCATCACGTCGAGCACCGAAAGATTCGGCACGAACGGCATGCGGTCGGAGAATGGTTGGAAGTATTCGGGCGTCACATAGTCGCTCTCCCGATGCTTCGGTCGCAGGTCCATATCCTGCTCTCCCGCAACCACATACGCATCTGAACGCTCAACTTTCGGAGCAACACCCAACAGTCGAAAAATCTCCTCTTGCAACTCCATGTCGTAGTCCACCAAGAACTTCCACTCGCGGCGATAGAATCGCTCCACACGCTCGGCCACAAGGTCGAAATATGGCGACGAACGGTAAGCCGAGAGGATTGCCGTCCAATGGCGGTGCTGCCAGCGTGTCGAGTAGTCGATTTGCACATCGCAGACCGGTGTCTGCGGACGATTCGCTCGCACGAGAGGCACCGAGAGCGACATCACTCCGCCGGCGGTCATAATCTCGGTACGGTTGCGCTGCGAACGCTTGATGTAGTGTTCGTGCAGGTCGATGACGCACTCGTCGGCCGTCAGTAGGCGGGCAAAGTACTCGGCATCGCCCCAATATGTTACAGGTAGTATCAGTCGTCCCATATGCTTTCTCTCTTGGCCCTATGCTTCGCGCCAATCGCCGTTGGCCTTGATAAGTTCAATCAGCGCATCAAGCGCCTCCTCCTGCGGAATGTTGCGGGCAACCACCTCACGACCCTTGTAGAGCGTGATACGACCGGCCGCCGCGCCAACATAGCCATAGTCGGCATCCGCCATCTCGCCCGGACCATTTACGATGCAGCCCATAACGCCTATTTTCAGCCCTTTAAGGTGTGACGTGCGCTCCTTAATCTGCGCCAACGCATGTTCGATGTCGTAGAGCGTGCGACCACAACTCGGACAGGCGATATACTCGGTCTGCGAAATGCGAACGCGGGCCGCTTGCAGTATGGCAAGCTCGATACGGCGCACCTGCTCCGGCTCATGTTGCGGAGCGTCAATCCACACTCCATCGGCAAGCCCGTCGAGGAAGAGCATACCCATATCTGCCGCCGCACGAACGGCAAGCGTCTCTATATCAGCATCGTCGTAACGACGACGAATGACAACGGGTTGAGACGGCTCGGCATCGAGCAGCGCAGCACGCCACTCAGCGGTCGGGTTGTCGGACGTAGCCTCCACAACGCAGAAGCGGTCGGTTATTTCGTCATGCGTAATCGGTGTCAGGATGTCGGTGCGACGACGAAATTCTGTCGGCGAATAACGCTCGGGATGCGTCACAGGAAAATACCCCTCGCGCTTGGCGAAATGCTCGACAAGCAATTGAGCCACAGGAACTTCATTCTGCGGTGGCTCGGTGAGCGACACACGAATCGTGTCGCCAATGCCATCCGCCAACAGTGCACCAATGCCGACCGCGCTCTTGATGCGACCCTCCAAATCGTTGCCCGCCTCGGTGACGCCGAGGTGTATCGGATAGTGCATCCCTTCGCGCTCCATCGCCTCGACAAGCAGTCGGTAGGCGTGAACCATTACGCGCGTGTTGCTCGATTTCATCGAGACCACCACCTGGTTGAAATCCGCTGCACGCAGACGATGCAGAAACTCCATAGCCGAGGCAACCATACCCTGCGGAGTGTCGCCATAGCGGTCGAAAATATGGCGGGCAAGCGAACCGTGATTGACGCCGATGCGGAGTGCAACACCGCGCCGACGGCACTTTTCAACGAGACGCTCCAAATCGTCACCGTCGAGACGATAGTTACCCGGATTGATACGCACCTTATCGACATAATCGGCTGCAATTGAGGCGATTTCCGGCACAAAGTGAATATCGGCAACCACCGCTGTACGATAGCCGTCGGCGCGCAGTCGCGGCACGATTTCGGCAAATGCTTCACCCTCACGACGTCCCTGTGCTGTAAGACGCACAATCGGTGCACCTGCATCTGCAATTTGCTCTATTTGCGCGACGCTTGCCACGATGTCGGCCGTTGCGGTGTTGGTCATCGACTGTACGGCAATCGGATGTTCTCCGCCGATTATTGAGTCGCCAATGTTCACCTCACAGGTATAGCGACGAGCGTATTCGTTCAAATTCATCTTCGCAACATTTTTCACAAAAATACAAAGAATATTGCTAATCTGCTCCTCTTCTTACACGCTTTTTTGTTGCTGGTGTAAAAAACCGAAAATTTTCAATCTCCTCCCATCAACCCTCCCTCCCCCAAAAAACCATTCTACACATACCGCCAAAGGGGTTATCGAGAAGGGAACTCCTGCGAAGCAGGAAAATCGACACAAAATAGGTCGAAAAAGACCCTGTATTCTCACTTTTTTGCGTATATTTGCAAGAAGTTTGCGACCATAGTGGTGGCTTTTGTGTTGGAAACAATATGTTGATAACGATTATTGATATTCTTTTGCGCGGTGTTGCCGTCGGTTTGGCCTCGTCGATTACGGTGGGTCCGGTCGCGGTGCTGTGCATCCAGCGCACGCTGAGCAAGACGCGCCTGGCTGGTCTCGTGTCGGGTATGGGCGTGGCGTGTGCCGATACGATGATGGCAATCATCGCCTACTTCTTCTATGCGATGTTGGAGTCGCAAATTAAGCAGTACTCCCACATCCTGAGCGTCGTGGGCGGTCTGTTTGTGGTGGTGGTAGGTGTGGTGATTTTCTTCCAAAATCCGGTGCCGCAGATTCGTCGCAATCGAGCCGGCAACTCGACGCTGTGGAAGGACTTCTCGTCGATGTTCGGCTTCACGATAGCCAACTTCGTGGTGGTGATTCCATACATTCTCGCCTTCTTTGCGATGTTCGGCATCGGTGCAGGCGGTACGGAACATACCCCATCGTCGCTCGTGACGAGCTTGTTCATCATCGCGGGCTTCCTCTGCGGAGCCGCAGCGTGGTGGTGGTTGCTCACGTCACTCATCAGCTTATTCCGCCGTCGATTTCGTCCGCGTCACATGCTGACCATAAACCATGTAGCGGGTATCGTTATCGGACTGCTCGGTGTTTACACCATTTTATCCACATTTTATAACATTATTCCATAGATGACTACCTCACCCAAGAAAATAGTTATAGCAATCGACGGCTTCTCGTCGTGTGGCAAGAGTACATTTGCCAAATCAATCGCTGCCCGCCTGGGATACATCTTCATCGATACGGGTGCTATGTATCGTGCCGTGACGCTCTATGCGCTCGAAAATGGCGGCATCCGCAACGGCATCGTCGATGACGAGGCCATCGTGGCTCTGCTCTCCGATATCAGCATCACGTTCCGCTTCAACGCGCAGCGTGGCGCAAGCGACATCTACGTCAATGGAGATTTGGTCGAAGGTAAGATTCGCACCATCGAGGTCAGCAACTGCGTGAGTGCGGTCAGCTCGATACGCGAGGTGCGTGAAAAGTTGGTGGCAATGCAGCAGGAGATGGGTGCTGCGCGTGGTGTGGTTATGGACGGTCGCGACATTGGCACGGTGGTCTTTCCGGATGCCGAGCTGAAAATCTATATGACGGCAGACGCAGCGGTGCGAGCCGAGCGTCGTTACGCCGAGCTGACGGCAAAGGGCGACAATGTGACGTTTGAGGAGATTCTCGAAAATGTCGTTTCGCGCGACAAAGCAGATATGAGTCGTGCCATTTCGCCATTGCGTCAGGCGGAGGATGCCATTGTGCTCGACAACAGCCACATGACGGTCGAGGAGCAGATGGCGTGGTTCGAGCGCGAGTTCGAGCGCGTACAGCAGTCGTTGGCATAATATGCCCGCTTGCAAGGGCTCTCTTGTGACGTTTCACCCACATAGGTATCGGGTATGAAGGTTCAAATTGACGATAAATCGGGTTTCTGTTTCGGCGTGGTGCGAGCCATATCCGAGGCGGAGCGTGCCCTCTCCGAGGGTGGTAGAGTATTTTCGTTGGGCGACATCGTGCACAACCGTATGGAGGTGCAACGCTTGGAGCAACTCGGTCTGCGGACCATTACAGCAGAGGATATTCCCTCCATCTGCGGAGCGCGAATGCTTATCCGCGCACACGGCGAGCCACCTACGACCTACACCCTTGCGGAGCGATGCGGTGTGGGGGTGATTGATGCGACATGTCCCGTTGTGGCTGCCCTGCAAAAGAGGGTGAAACGCGCCCACGAGGCGATGCAGGCGGTCGGTGGAACGGTTGTCATCCTCGGCAAGCGAGGCCACGCCGAGGTGGTCGGCCTGGCGGGTCAGGTTGAGGGCGATGTGGTGACTATCGAGGGCGAGCAGGATTTGTCGCTCATCGACTTCACGCATCCCGTCTATTTTCTCTCGCAGACGACGCAGAGTGTTGCTCTGTTCGAGTCGCTGGCGGAGCGTATGCGCACACTGTTGCCGACGTCCGAGATGCTGACGGCCGACGATACGATTTGCCGACGTGTTTCGTCACGCGAGGAGCATCTGCGCGAGTTTGCCGGTCAATTCGACGTCGTGGTCTTTGTCTGTGGTCGCAAGTCGAGCAATGGACGTGTGTTGTACGAAATTTGTCGCGAAGCAAATCCTCGTTCGTACAACATCGAGGAGGAGAGCGAGTTGCAGAGCGAGTGGTTCGATGGTGCGTCGTCGGTCGGCGTGTGCGGAGCTACATCAACACCCGAGTGGTTGATGCGTCGCGTGGCGGATGCTGTCGAACGAATAAAAAATTAGGACAAAACGATAACTCAAAAAGATACGAAAAAGATGAAACGATACGTTCTTCGAAGCGTGAAATACCTGGTGATGATGTGCGCGCTGTGCGGTGCGCTGATATGGTTCAAGATTGAGCAGGAGCAGACGCCGATATCGTTCGGCGAGATGCTCGGCATATACTTCTCGACGTGGAACGGATGGGCGATGGCGGCAACCATCCTCGTTCTGGCGGCAACCTATCCGCTGTTCGGCTTCGTGCGCCGACGTGTGACGGGCTCGCTTGTGGAGGAGCGTCAGCAGGTGGTGGCAGCATTGGAGATGGAGGGCTACACGCTCGCAGGGGAGTCGGCCGAGGGGTTGCTCTTTCGCGGCAACGTCGTAAAGCGACTCACATCGCTCTTCGAGGATGAGATTGTGGTGCGTCAGGCGAACGACGACGAGCTGGAAATCGTGGGCTTGCGTCGCGCTGTCGTGCGCGTGGCAATCCGTATGGAGGGTTATATCATAAACAACAGACGAGTAAAGAATGGTTAGACGAGAGAGAAGAGTCATACGTGGCGTCGTGGTTGCGCTGGCGGCCGTGGTCGTGGTGGTGCTCTTTGTGAGGGCCACGCGCAACGACTTCGGTATGGGGCGCAATATGGAGATAATGCTCAACCTTATGCGGGCGTTGCAGACCGATTATGTTGATGAGGTCAATCCCGACGAGGTGATGCGTAACGGTGCGGCAGGCATTTGCTCGGCGCTCGACCCATATACGACCTATCTGCCCGAGGAGCAGATGTCGGACTTTACGACCATGACCACCGGCAAATATGGCGGTATCGGCGCGATGATTCGTCAGGACAGCAACCTCGTCCGCATTGCCGAGCCATATAAGGGTTCACCTGCCGACCGCGCAGGTTTGCAGATTGGCGACCTGATTGTTGCCATCGACGGTAAGGATATGACGGGCAAAAGCACGTCGGACGTGAGCGCATTGTTGCGTGGCGAGCCAAATACGACGGTGCGCGTCACCATCGAACGACTCCTCGACGGCGAGCGTGTCGAGAAGAAGATTCGTCGCGAGCGTATATCTATCCCGAGCGTATCGTATGCCGGCTATGTCGATGAGGGTACGGGCTACATCCGTCACGCCGACTTTACGGACGGCTGCTACGACGAGATGCGTGCTGCGGTGGAGCGATTGCAGCGCGAAGGTGTGCTCGAACGTCTTATTTTGGACTATCGTGGAAATGGTGGTGGCGTGATGCAGTCGGCGGTGAAGGTGCTCTCGTTGTTCCTCCCGAAGGGTACGACGGTGCTCTCGCTCAAAGGTCGCGCGGAGGGCGAGTCACGCACGTTCCGCACCGAGTATGAGCCGTTGCTGCCCGATGTGCCGATTGCCGTACTCATCAACAACAACTCAGCCTCGGCAGCCGAGATTGTTGCCGGTGCATTGCAGGATTTGGACCGCGCCGTACTGCTCGGTCAGCGCAGTTTCGGCAAAGGCTTGGTGCAGGGTACTGTACCTCTCGGCTACAACAGCTATCTGAAACTTACGACCGCAAAATACTATATCCCGTCGGGTCGATGTATCCAGGCGGTGCGCTACTCGTCGGATGGCCGCGCAGAGACAATGCCCGACTCGCTCATCACGGAGTTCCGTACGGCGGGAGGCCGCAAGGTCTATGATGGTGGCGGTATTACGCCCGATAGAAGTATAGAGCCGGAGTATGTGAGCAACTTCGCCGTCACGCTCTACCTGATGGGCATCATCGACGACTTTGGCGACGACTACTTCTGTCGTCACGCAACAGAGACGCTCGACCCACATACATTCTCCATTACGGATGCCGATTACGAAGCCTTCACGGAGGAGGTTATCTCGCGCAACGTGCCATATAAGTCCGACTCGCGCCGCGCTTTGGAGCGTCTGCGCACGGCGCTCACCAAGGAGCGTTACGACGACGAGCGCATAGCGAGTGCTATCGAGCAGATTGACAAAGAGTTGGGCGACGACACGAAGAGCAACCTTGCAACCTATCGCAAGGAGATTGTAAGTGCCATAAACGACAATATCATCCTGCGCTACGCCTATTCAGAGGGTGTGATTGCCAACTCGCTGTCGGACGACAGCGGGGTGCGCGAAGCCACAGCACTGCTCCGCAACCGCGAGGAGTATGAGAGAATTTTGGGGCGAACGGGAGAGAAATAGAGAGTTTTTTAGGGTGATTAGGGAGTTCAGAGAGTTTAGGGAAATGGGTGAGATTGGAACCAGGCGACCCGATTAAAAAGCAATACCATGATAAAGCGTGTAAGAAGACGATTGAGCAAAAATACGAAGACGATACTCATTGTGTTGGGTGCCGTCCTCGTGTCGTTTTCGCTATACACGACCAACAAAATGGCCACCTCGCTGCGCAATAAGGAGAAACACGACGTGGAGTTGTGGGCCGCAGCAATGGAGCGCATTAACCGCGATGCGATGGGCGACTATATGAACGACCCGCTCGTTGCATCGATTATCAGCAACCGCAACAATATCCCGTTCATCATTACGGACGAGAATCTGCGTGTCGTCTCGTATCACCTCATCCCTGAACATGTGGTGAAGGACCCGGAGCGTTTGCGCCGCACACTCAACCGTATGTCGGGCGACAATACGCCGATAGTGGTGCGCTTTTGGTGGACAACCGAACATAACCATATCATCTTCTACGGCCACTCGACAACGCTCGTGACACTCTACGTCTTCCCGTACATACAGATGCTCGTCATCATCGCCTTCGTGCTGATGCTCTTCGTCTCGCTGCGTACGGCCAAGCAGGACGAGCAAAATCGCGTGTGGATTGGTCTGGCGAAAGAGACAGCCCATCAACTCGGCACACCGACCTCGTCGCTCATGGGATGGATTGAGTATCTGCGCTCGCAGAATGTGGACCAGATGGCAGTGGAGGAGATGTCGAAGGATTTGACCCATCTGCGCAAGATTGTCGATCGCTTCTCGAAAATCGGCTCCGACACCCCACTCACACCGGCAAACGTAAACGAGGTGGTCGGTGGTTCGGTGATGTACTTCCGCAAACGTATTCCGCGCAACGTGACGCTCGACTACAACGGTCTGGCAATAGACCCCGTGCAGGCAAACCTCAACGTGGCACTCTTTGAGTGGGTTGTCGAAAATCTGATGAAAAATTCGCTCGATGCGTTGCAGGGTCACGGCTCAATCTGCGTACATATCGGCTCGGACGAGAAGAGTGTGTGGATTGATGTGACGGATACGGGCAAGGGTATTCCAAAGGGCAATTGGAAGAAAATTTTCCAACCCGGCTTTACGACCAAGACGCGTGGCTGGGGCTTGGGCCTCTCGCTCTCGCGTCGTATTGTCGAGGAGTATCACGGTGGACGTATAGCGGTCGTCGATTCGGTCATCGGTCAGGGTACGACCATCCGCGTAACACTTAAACGCATATATTCATAAGCACATATTCACCCCGTAACGAAGCACAATGCCAACACAGATGCCCATAATCCAACCCGAGGTGCTCTCCGCCGAAGATGTCTTTGGCGCACAGAGTGTGCTTGTCGATGCCGTCGAGCAGACGCAGCGACTCGACCCGGCGGTGTTGGGTGGTGCATTCCAACCGATTGTCATCTGCATTACCATAATATATATGTTCTTCATACTGCGCTATTGGAACTTCGTGCGTTACTTCCTGCTCTCGTCGGCGGGCATCAAGACCTCGAAACGTATTCAGGCGCATATTAACCCGGGTGAGCAATACAACCTCGAAGTGGTGATGATTGTGGTGGGTGTGATTTTTATGGGGCTTGCCGTCGTGCGCGGATGCGGATTGTGGATGCCGCAGGCCTTTGACGGCATCGCACCGGAGGATACGGTATGGATTGTCGGCGGAGCCGTTGTGGTGGCCATTGCACTCATTATGGCGGCCGAATATCTCGTAATAAAGGTGGCGGGTGTGTTGAGCGAACACGTTGCGGCGTGTCACGAATTGTTGCACCTGAAACTCCTCCACTTGGCAGTCGCTTTTGCGCTCGTAATGCCCTTCGGGGTGATGTTTTTGCTCGGAGACGAAGCATCGGCAAAAGTCTGTTTCTGGATTATGGTTGCAGAGTGTTTTATTTCGCTAATTATCTTTGTCAAAGAGACTTTTTTATTCTTTGTCGCACAAAAAATTTCTATTTTGCATTGGATTTTGTATCTTTGCGCCCTGGAAATTTTTCCGGTGTCGTTAATGCTTGCGCCGCTGTTGCGCGCAGATGTCGGAATGTGATAGTAAAAGATAGAAATGACGAGACAAATAGCCAAAATTTTGGTATCGCAACCGCGACCAGCAATTATTGAAAAATCGCCATTTACCGAAGTGGCAGCCAAGTATGACATAGAGATTGACTACCGTCCTTTGATTGAGGTAAAGGGTGTCACCCCGAAAGAGTTCCGTTCGCAACGCGTTGATATTCTCTCCCATACGGCAATAATCTTCACATCGAGAAGTACGATTGACAGTTTCTTCCGCATCTGCGAGGATGCGCGCATCACCGTACCCGAGACGATGAAGTATATCTGCTCGACAGAGGCCATCGCGCTCTATCTGCAAAAATATATCGTCTATCGCAAGCGTAAGATTTCGTTTGCCGACGGCACGTTCACGGGCATCGTCGAGCAGGTTGTGAAACACAAGGACGAGCACCTGTTGCTCGCACTCAGCGAGCCGCACAAGCCCGAGGTTCCGGAGGCTCTCACCCGCTTGAAGATTAAATATACGCCGGTGATTTTGGCGCGTACGGTGGCAGCCGATATTCCGGCCGACGAGTTGAAGGGGTATGATATGTTACTGCTCTACTCGCCATGGGATGTAAAGGCCATCACCGACAAGATGCCACACGAGGAGTTGCCCGTAATCGGCACGTTCGGCGAAGGTGCGTTGCGTCTGGCCAACGAGTATGCGATACCGGTGAAGGTTTCGGCTCCGGCACCCGGTGCACCATCGATGGCCAAAGCGGTCGATTTGTTCATTGCTGACGTTCGCAACGGCAAAGAGATTGAGGATGTTGCATTCGTTGCCGACTCCCAGAAAGAGGAGTTCCTCCGCACGCAGCAGAACAAGCTCGCCAAAAAGAGCCGCGCCCGCGCCAAGAAATAGGCACATCGCAGGCTCGAAGAGGCAGCATCGGAGATAAATATTGACGAAAACCCAAACGAGGATATGACCAACCACGACAACTCGCTTTCGCGCGACGAACGTCTGCGTTCGTTCGGTGCCATCCGACGCCTGTTCAAGGATGGTAGTGGTGGGTTTGTCTATCCGTTGCGATATGTGTTGTACGCCGAGCCGGCCGCCGAACTCGCGGCAAGCGTATTGTTCTCAACGCCAAAGAAATTCCACAAACGCGCCAATCGTCGCAATCTGTTGCGCCGCCGCATGAGGGAAGCATACCGTCTCAATCGGGAGTTGCTCACGACCTCGGGCAAAACGGGCGCGGTGGAGATGGCTCTCATCTATTCGACCAAAGAGGTTCACGACTATAAAACCATCGAAAATGCCGTCAAACGAATCTTGCAACGCGTTGCGCAGGATTTGTAGGCGCGCCCTCGCACTACCCTTCATCGTGCTGGTGCGCTTCTACCAACTCTGCATCTCGCCGCTTACGCCCGCATCGTGTCGCTTCACGCCGACCTGCTCGCAGTATGCGCTCGAAGCGTTGCGCCGTCACGGACTCTTCCGAGGCGGATGGCTCACTATAAAACGCATCGCACGATGCCACCCGTGGGGTGGCAGTGGCTACGACCCTGTGCCGTAATGCTCCACATAGCAATTGTGCAGGCATAAAACTACACAGAGAGCAAAAAAACGAATAGTTTTCGTAAAACAAACTCTACTCACCCCCCCCCGAAATGAAACCCTCCATCATCATAATAACCATCGCCGTTTACGTCGCACTGCTCGTTGTGGTAGCACGCCTTGCGGGGCGCGGAGCCGACAACAGCGGATTCTTCGTGGGCGCACGTCGCTCGAAATGGTGGATGGCGATGATTGCGATGGTCGGTGGTGCAATGTCGGGCGTGACGTTCGTCTCGGTACCGGGAATGGTCGTCTCCGAGGGTTTTTCGTATATGCAGATGGCGCTCGGCTTCGTGGTCGGCTACTTCATCATTGGCTTCGTGCTCGTGCCACTCTTCTACCGCATGGGGTTGTACTCCATCTATGGCTATCTCGAAGAGCGATTCGATGCAGGCGTATGCCGAACGGGGGCAGGGTTGTTTTTCGTGTCGAAACTGCTTGGCGCATCGGTGCGTCTGTTCCTGATTTGCGCCGTACTGCAACCACTTCTCTACGACCCGCTCGGTGTGCCGTTTGTGGTGAACTGCACGGCAACGGTACTGCTCGTGTGGGGCTACACGTTTAGCGGCGGAGTGAAGTCGCTCATTGCAACCGACGTTTTGAGAACAGGTTGCCTGGTCGGCAGTATTATCGGTGCGATGTGGGTGGTGACGGTGGCGGAGGATTTGTCGTTCGGTGAGATGGTGCGTACGGTGCGCGATAGCGAACTCTCGCAGATGTTCTTTACGGACGATGTGCGCGATGACCGCTACTTCCCGAAACAGTTTTTTGCCGCCATATTTCTCGTTATCGCAATGACGGGACTCGACCAGGAGATGATGCAGCGCACGCTCTCGTGTCGCAACGCACGCGAATCGCAGAAGAATATGATGTCGGCAAGCATCATTCAGGCAGTCATTATCTTCGTGCTGCTCGTGCTGGGCGTGCTGCTCTACACCTTTGCCGAGCGACGCGGAATAGCACTGCCGGCCGATTCGACGGATGCAATGTTCCCGACCGTAGCCACTTCGAGCGAGATGCCTCTTGCTGTCGGCATACTCTTCGTGTTGGGACTCGTCGCCTCAACCTACTCGGCTGCCGGCTCGGCAATGACAGCCCTTACCACATCGTTCACGGTCGATATTCTGGGCGGTGCGAAGCGTTACGACGAGCATACGCTCACGCGCGTGCGTAAGCGCGTACATATATGTATGGCTGTGGCGATGGCTGCGGTGGTCTATGCGTTGCACCTGCTGGGTAATGGAAGTGTGATAGATGCTGTATATACGCTCGGCTCCTACACCTACGGCCCGATACTCGGTCTGTTCTGCTTCGGCCTCGCCACGCGTCGCTCGGTGCGGAGTGCCGGAGTACCGGTGGTGGCGATGGCTGCACCGCTCATCTGTTTCATCGTGCAACACCATTCGGAACAGTGGTTTGACGGCTACCGCATGGGCTACGAACTGCTGTTGCTCAACGCCCTACTCACGCTGCTCGGAATGTGGTTGCTCTCCAAGCCGCAATGCAAGTAGCGCACTTGCGCTCGGTGGCACAACTCTCCGCCCGTCGCAACTCTCCGCCCGTCGCTTCCCCGAAAAGTCGCAAACTTCGCGCGACAGGTGTTGCGTTTTCGCAAAAGATTCGCTATCTTTGAAGGAAGAAATCGAAAACAACTATCTTTATGGCAGTATTCAAAGTAGAGGGAGGTCATCGTCTGTCGGGCGAAATCACTCCGCAAGGTGCTAAAAATGAGGCGTTACAGGTCATTTGCGCCACGTTGCTCACGAGCGAGGAGGTCATCATCGACAACGTGCCACAGATTCTTGACGTCATGCAGCTCATCGAGTTGCTCGAAGCGATGGGTGTCGAAGTACATCGCCTCTCGGAGGAGAAGTACTCGTTCCGCGCAGCAAACATCTCACTCGACTATCTGCAAAGCGAGGACTATCGCCGTCGTTGCACGCGACTGCGCGGCTCGGTGATGATGATTGGCCCGCTGTTGGCGCGTTTCGGTGTGGGTTACATCCCAAAACCGGGTGGCGATAAGATTGGTCGCCGCCGATTGGATACGCACTTTATCGGCTTCCAGAAACTTGGTGCCGAGTTCGATTTCGATGCTGCCGAGTCGTTCTTCTCGGTCAAGGCCGACCGCTTGAAGGGTTGCTACATGCTGCTCGACGAGGCGTCGGTGACCGGTACGGCCAATATCGTGATGGCTGCCGTGCTGGCCAAAGGCAAGACCACCATCTACAACGCCGCCTGCGAGCCATATCTGCAACAGTTGTGCAAGATGCTCAACCGTATGGGTGCGCGTATCTCCGGCATCGCGTCGAACTTGCTCGAAATCGAGGGTGTCGAGTCGCTCGGTGGCACGACACACCGCCTGCTGCCCGATATGATTGAGGTCGGCTCGTTTATCGGTATGGCGGCAATGAACCGTTCGGCACTGACCATCAAGAATGTGTCGTTCGACGATTTGGGCATCATTCCGGCGCAGTTCTCGCGTCTGGGTATTGCGCTCGAACGTCGTGGCGACGATATATTTGTGCCACAACAGGACCACTACCGCATCGAGAGTTTCATCGACGGCTCGATTATGAGCATTGCCGATGCACCGTGGCCGGGCTTGACGCCAGACCTACTCTCCATCTTCCTCGTCGTGGCAACACAAGCGAAGGGTACGGTGCTCATCCACCAAAAGATGTTCGAGAGCCGTCTGTTCTTCGTCGATAAGTTGATTGATATGGGAGCACAGATTGTGCTTTGCGACCCGCATCGCGCGGTCGTTATCGGTCAGGACCACCAGACACGTCTGCGTGCAGCGAAGATGTCGTCGCCGGATATTCGTGCCGGAGTGGCATTGCTCATCGCCGCGATGAGTGCCGAGGGTACGAGCACCATCCAAAACATCGAGCAGATTGACCGCGGTTATCGCGACATCGAGGGCCGTCTGAACGCCATCGGCGCACGTATCACCCGTCTGGACGAGTAAGGGGCTTTTAGAGGGCAAAATAAAAAGAGAAAGTTTAGAGCGTTTGCTCTAAACTTTTTCTTTTTTTATTACTCCTTCTCCTCCAAAAAAAAGGTTGCCCGACACAAATGTCAGACAACCTCTCTTTTGTTGAAGCGGAAAGCAACTCTGCCCCCCTGTTGAAGCGGAAAGCAACTCTGCCCCCCTGTTGAAGCGGAAAGCAACTCTGCCCCCCCGAGCGGATTACTCTGCGTGACCGTTCGAGCCGAGTACGTTCACAATCTTGTGGATGTACTGCTTCTTCATATTCTCACGAGCAGGGCCCAAGTACTTACGTGGGTCGAACTCTGCCGGCTTGGTAGCAAATACCTCGCGGATTGCAGCGGTCATCGCCAGACGCGAGTCCGAGTCGATGTTGATCTTGCAAACTGCGCTCTCGGCTGCCTTGCGGAGCTGCTCCTCAGGAATACCTACGGCTGCCTTCAAAGCACCACCATACTTGTTGATGGTATCAACCTCCTCCTGTGGAACCGACGACGAACCGTGGAGTACGATAGGGAAGCCTGGGAGCTCCTTCTCGATAGCCTCGAGGATGTCGAATGCCAATGGTGGTGGTACGAGGCGACCAGTCTGTGGGTCGATAGTACACTGCTCTGGAGTGA
>JAFNYX010000034.1 GCA_017654125.1 Alistipes sp.
GCCGCAGGGTAAATCGACTCTGCGCGTAACATTCCGCGCTTGCCCTTATGGTGCAGCAAGTGGCTCGCTCTCTACCGAAGAGCAGAAGGAGAAGTCTATCGCGCTTCGAGTTCTTGCCGGCGGAACGGTCGGCTCCGACCACCAACTCACCGGCTATACAATAGTCAATACCCACAACATGACGCTCGACGGAGATAACAACTCTGTATGGAAGGAGTACACCGTCGAGCTCTACAACGTACCGCAGGGTGCGCGTATCGCATTCGGTGGCGGTCGTACGGACTACGGCGCAAATCGTTGGCAGTTGGATGATGTTCGTGTGCAGCTTATCAATAACTCCGAGTTGCTCGTAGGCGTTGTGCGTGCGACGGATACCACAATCAACCTCGGTTGGACCGTTACGGCTGACAATGCAGGCAAGTTCCTTGTTCAGCGTCCGGCCAAGGCAAGAACCGAGAATAACAAAACCGTTGTTGATTACAAGTTCGATTTCAATTCGGTGGACAATACGCACAACTACATGTTGTACATATATACAGATGAGGCATGTACGAAACTCTACCAGAGTTGGAATTGTTCGAAGGATTTCTGGCACGACGGTGCAACCACCACCGATGGCGTAACAACTTACAAGTACAACTACCCGACGCGCTTCATTATCAGCGGTCTTACGCCAAGCACCGACTACTATGTCATCGTTCACGACACTACCACAGGTCAGCAGAGTAGCGCAGTGAAGGTTTCGACCATTGCTCCGCGGTATCAGGGTTTGTCGGTTCAGACCGATCCGGCCAACCTTGCGGTGGGCAACACAATTCTCTTCCAGAACTTCGGTAAACTCTACTACGGTGGCGACCTTGCGGGCTACGCTATGGGTTACACCGTAAACAGTGCCCATATCGGCTCGCTCACCGAGAACTATAATGCACAGGGTGAGCTCCCTTACAACAACGACACTCGTACGGACTTCGACCGCTGTCGTTGCGAAAAGGAGCACGGTGTCTTTACGACCTGCGCCGGTTTGGTCGATGACTTTGGCATGAGCGATTGGTCGTACTTCTCGGACGACAATTCGTGTCGCGTATGCGTTCACCCGGGTTATATTAAGATGGGTGGTGGCGAGCAGCGTGGTACGCTCGTGACACCGCAACTCTCGGTATTGCAGCCTGGTAAGACCTACTCGATTAAGGTGCGCGTCAATTTGTGCTCGTACGCAACTATCGGTTACTCGGTGTCCGACTACGATAAACTCGTTCATATCACAGCATATCAGGGTGGCGAGGTAAATGACTATATCTACTCGAACGGTAGTATTATCGACACCCACACTATCGATTTGAGCACCCACGATGGAGAGTGGAAGGTACACGAGGTGACATTCAACAACGTCACCAGCGATTGCCGTGTCGGTATCGGTGGTGCACGTATCACGGCGGGCGACAGTCGCTTCTTCCTCGATGATATTGAGATTTTGGTAGCAGACGCGTCGGAGCAGAAGTATCTCTACGGCTACGTTTGGGAGAAGGATGGAACGACACCTGTCGAGGGCGTAATGGTAACCGACGGCTACCACGTTGTGAAGACCAACGAGAAGGGTCGCTACCAGATGGCTTACGAGCCGGATGTATATAAACCTGAGTATGTATATTACACCACCCCTGCAAGCCACGAGATTGGTCGTGCCGGCACGGGTCTGCCTGTAACCTATTCGAAGGTGGGTGAAAATCCTGACCCTGAAAATACGCTGGGCAAGGGTAACGACTATGCGAAGGACTTCAAACTCGATGCGAGAATGAGTTCTACAACGCACAACTCGTTCAACGACGCAACGGGCAAGCACGACAAGTTCTTCCTCTTTGTGCTGGCTGACCCTCAGACACACGACACAAGCAGAAACAACCTGTGCTTCGAGCGTTGGCGCGATCTCGCCGCACCGGATATCAAGGGCAAAGCCGCATCGTGGAACTCGGCAGTCGATCATTCGAGTGGCACGGGTCAGGCATACGGCGTTGTCTGCGGTGACGTGACATGGAACGCAAAGAAGGAGCACCACGCAGTGATGAAGTCGGCAATGGAGGTTGGTGACACGGGTGTTTACTGGTTCGTTGCACCTGGTAACCACGACTGGTATCAGAGCGACAGTGACACATCGCCAACGATTCAGCACTTTAAGGATGTTTACGGTCCGACTCGTATCTCGTTCGACCGTGGCGATATGCATATCGTTGTAATGAATAACGTCATCGTAAAAGATGGCAATACTTCGCTCGACGTAGAGAACTATCAGGCGGGCTTCACCCAAGAGGAGTTCACATGGCTCCAAAACGACCTCTCGCACGTCGATAAGAGCAAGGGTGTCGTACTCGTTGTCCACATTCCGTTCCGTAACGGTGTCGGTGTTGGCAAGGTGAGTGGCGCAAACGTTATGAAGGCTCACTACTACGATGCCGTGCTGACCGAACTCGCGAAGTTCCAGCACGCATATATCTTCACTAGTCACACCCATAAGCAGGAGACTTACGTTCATACGAAGTATCCTACGGCGGGCGGCGACTACGTAACCGAGATTGTACACTCTGCACCAAAGGGCACATTCTGGAATACGAGTATGTGTACGGACGGTACGCCTGCGGGCTACACCATCTACACATTCGAGGGCTCGCGCGCTAAACACCAGCGCTTCAAGGCCATTGGTAACACGAAGGAAATTAACAACTTCCGTAATAACCTCCGTATGATGTCGGCTTACGAAAGGATTAGCGGTAGCAATGTAACATCCTACTACTACAACCGTGGTGATACGGGTAAGAAGGGTCGAATTATCGCTAATGTCTATATGTCGCACCAGGATGGCGGTACGCCGGGTGAGTTGAGCGGTGACTGGGTAGTTCAGCTCTACGATTCGAGTTTGAAAAAGTGGGTTGATATGGTTCCTGTTACCAAGACCAACAACACGCGTAGCGTACCGGCTACGTTCCCATCCGTAAACTACGATGGATTTATCTACGCAAACGAAAAAGGTACAAAGGTACTGCGTAACGACGTCGATTGGTTATATTGGAGCAATGTCGTGGAGGCGAATTCTTATATCACCAACCGTAACGGCAACAACTGGGGCGGTGCACCAGACAACGACGGTTATCAGGCTTCGTGTACTCACCTTTGGATGGGTGACCTCAATTACCAGTTAACCGACAATCAGATCGCCGGTACGGATTCGCACGGCGTTAAGGTGCGTGCTATTCCGCCTTACTATGGTACCAATGCGACCGTACAGGCCGCTATCGCCAACGGTACCGATTTGAATGGCTACGGAGCAATCTACATCTGCGACACCTTTGCGCAGTGGGGTCGAACAGCAGCCGTGGCAAAACCATTATGCTGGACGACCGTTACGTCTGCATACTAAAAACAGTAATGACACAAAAAGCGGAGCAGCCCGACGGGTTGCTCCGCTTCGTTTTGTTCAACAGAGTCGATTGAGGGTCGTCCGACCTGCGATATGCGATTGCTTAAAATCTTTTCATTATCGCATAAATTTCAAACGCAAAACCAAAGACTACCACTATCGGTGCAAGCGTAATGCGACGCCACGAGAAGATATCGTACGAAAACTCCTCGGGCGAAGCCGGCGTGCCGCCCGACATCAGCACAAAGCCGATGACGATAATCGCAGCACCAATGAGCAACAACACATAATTACGCATCGACAATGCCATACGCTCGTCGTTCGCACTCTCCACCTTATTGAAACGGGCTACGACGCCCTGCCACCATTTTTTCATACACTTCGTTGTTATTATATTAATATAGGTATATCTTGTTCGATTTCATTCGCACAAACTTCGTTACGGCAAAGAACGTGAAGAGCGTCGCAAGAACGATGCCGCCCACAACCATTGCTCCCGCCGCAATGATTGCCAATGGAAGATTTGTGCCGATGCCCAACTCGGGCATATAGTGGTTGATACCAAGCAACATACAGGCAAATAGCAGTGTTGCAACCACACCCGCTACCAAGCCCTGAACAGCACTTGACACGAGCAGCGGTCGCATGATAAACCAGCGAGTCGCACCGACCAACTTCATCGTTGCAATCTGTTCGCGACGCGAGATGATTGCAAGTCGCACCGTATTATTGAGCAGCACGAGCGAGATGAATAGCATCGCACCGCCAAAAATCACCAACAGCAGACGCATCGTACCCAACACGTCATGAACGCGAGCAATGAGTTGTGACGGGCATGCGACATACTCCACGCCGTCAATCGCCCGACAACTCTCGACGAAGGCCGCCAGACGCTCGTCATCGGCAGCCGTTTCGGTCAGCGTCACATCGAACGAATCGGGCAGCGGATTATTTCCCAGCACCTCTTTGATATCGACATCGAACGCCTTACGAAACTCCTCGTCCGCGAGCTTGTCCTCCTTCGATACGAACGCCACATCGGCTACCATCACATCGGCAGCCAACACTCCCGCAAGCGAATCGCGATGCTCAACCGAGAGGCCGTCGCGTAGCTCGACAATCACCGTAAAGCCTTCGCTTACACGATGTGCCGAACGAAAAATGCCCGCCGTAGCGTAACCTATCGCACCCAGAACAAACAAAACAAGGGCGATGCTTACCGTCGAAACTACCTTCGACCGCAGTATTCTATTCTTCATTGCTGTTTCTCTTCCCATTTCGCAAAGTTTGAATCATTAACAATACCAATCCAGCCACGATAAGCAACGAGCACACGAGCGTTACCGCCTCAACCGCCGTCCAATATGGCGCACGGAAACGCCACTCGACGGTATGTTCGCCCGCCGGCAGTACTGCTCCGCGCAGAATGTAATCGGTACGCATTGCATCACACGGCTCGCCATCAATCCATGCTGTCCAACCCTTATCGTAGTATATCTCCGAAAATACGGCAAACACCTGTGCATCGGCCGAGTACTCGTATCGCAAATAGTTGGGACGATACTCCATCAGCGCGATGTATCCGTCGCGCGAGAACTCCGTTGCAGGTAGCGTCTCACGCTCGGAGACCACAGCCTCCGTAGCCAGGTCGAGCCCATCCAAGGCCTCCAACTCCTCGCGAGCATCACGCGCCGTCACCACCCGCTCGACAAACCAAGCCGCACCGAGTGCCGTCGAGCGCACGAACGGCTCACCCTCACGCGAAATGATGTAGCGCGTATTGAGCATATCGAGCACACGCTCATCGATATTAACCAAATAGCGGTCGATAACATCCTGATATCGACCCATTTTTGCACCATGATAACCGCCAACCGAGCGGTGGAACATCGAGGTCGTTGCATCGTTAAATGGCGAAACCGAAAGGTTTAGCACGCGATAGCCGAGCGATGTGTCTGCCATAATCTCGCGGTCGGCAGCCGTCGGTTCAATCTTCGTGCGACGAGGAGCCACAAAGTCGTCATACGAGAGGTATCGGAACGCCACCGGCAACATATCGACGCAAACCAACACACCAAGCAGAGCCACCATCCAGCCACGACGCAACCGTCCGAAGACGCCCCACGCAACAATAGCCGCAGCAACCACCACAAAGAGCAACGAACGCACGGCATCTGCCGTAAGCAGTTCGGCTCGCTCGATAGCCATCGCATCGGCAACCTCCCATCCAAGTTCGTCGTGCAGACCCTTTGCAATCATATCCTCGGCACCCGACTCGCGGAGCATATAGTAGAATTGTTGGCTCATTGCATCGCCAAACGTCTCACGTCCAAAGTCAAAGAGCGAGCCTCCCGCAACCGTAAACAGCAACGCAACACCTGCTGTCACCGCCGTAGCTACAATCAGCGCACGACCGATGCGACGCTTCTCGCCAATCGACTGCCATAGTTGCCACAGAGCCAAGCCGGCCAAAAGTGGTACGCTCCACTCGACAACGACCAACGCCATCGAGACCGTACGGAACTTGTTGTACATCGGCAGATAGTCAAAGCACAACTGCGTAAACCACATAGCGTTATGTCCCCACGAGAGCAATAGTGCAACGAGCGAAACACCCAAAATCCACCATCGGTTACGACGCTCTGCGAGCATCACACCGAGTAGTGCAAGGAAGATGGCAACCGCACCCAAATAGGTCGGGCCCGCCGTATATGGTTGGTCACCCCAATATGTCGGTAGTTGTCGTGCCCACTCGCGCAGACCAAGTTCCGAAAGTGACTGAGCAACAGCACCATTGGCCGAGAATGTATTGGACGATGCGCCACCCATAAAGTCGGGAACAAACATATTCCAACTCTCTGCTACGCCGTAACTCCACGCTGTTGCATATTCGATGTCGAGCCCCTGCTCGGCACCCTCCGCTACGGTAGCTACCTCGCTACCGCCACGCGTTGTATCCGACGTATGTTGTGCCGTATAGAATAGCGACGAGAAATTAGCACCGACCGCCAATACCGCCGCCGCAGCCAACACCGCCGTACGGCGACCGAAGTCGCGCAGATGTTTTTCGCGCACGGCAAACACGAGGTCGTTCACCCACAAAGCGATAGCCGCAAGCAGGAAGTAGTATGTAATCTGCGGATGATTTGCGCCGATTTCGAGTGCGGCAAAGAGGGCCGCCAGCGCACCGCCGAGCAACACTCGCCCACGCAGAGCCATATAGATTGCGCCCATCATCGCCGGAGCATAGACCAACGCCCACATCTTCGTAACGTGGCCCGCACCGATAATCAGGAAAAAGTATGTCGAAAGACCATACGCCAAACCCACAACCAGACCAATCCACGGCGAGATACCCATCATAACGACCATCAGCCACGCCGCAAGCATCGCGAAGAAGAGAAAACCAATCGGCTCGGCCACCAAGCCCGTCACACGCTCGAAGAGCGTTTTTAACAGTTGTGCCGGATAGCGGATGTTAATCATATAGGCAGGCATTCCACCAAACATCGCACCCGTCCACTGCGGATCTTCGCCCGTCTCGGCGCGACATGCGCGAATATCGCGGCTCATTCCGTCGAATTGCTGGATATCGTGCTGCACGAGGACACGCCCCTCCAAGCGTGGCGCAAATGCGACGATGGCGACCGTAAGAAACAGAGCCACAGCCGTTAAGCAAGGTATAGCCTTGCGGAGAATATCGTTCAATTTACTCATTATGCGTACGTATTACGGTCAAAGATAGAAAAAAACATTCTAATTTCGGCGGTCAGCTTATGAAATTTCACTATCTTTGTTCGGATATATACTTTTTGTATGGTACAACTTGATGATCTGCGGCGTCCGATAGCGGACCGCCTGACGGAGTTCGACGAATTCGTTCGTAAGTCGTTTGCCGAGAGAGAGGGAACGCTGCTCGGTGATATGATTGACTATATTCTCACCTCACGCGGTAAGGGTCTGCGCCCAACACTCGTGATGCTCGCGGCTGGTGCCTGCTCACAGAGTGGCTCATTCGGCAAGCGCACAATGCTTGCGGCGATGCTTATCGAGATGTTGCACGTGGCATCGCTCGTTCACGATGACGTAATCGACGAGAGCGACCAACGTCGTGGCCGTGCATCGGTCAATGCTCGTTGGCAGTCGCGCAACGCGGTCATCGTCGGCGACTACATTCTGGCAAAAAACGTGGATATTGGTCTGAAAAGTGGCCAGTACGACCTGCTCAACCATATCATTTGCAGCATGACGACACTCTGCGAGGGCGAAATCCTGCAAAGCGACCACGCCGGCAAACTTGACACCTCGCGCGAGGCATATTTCGATATAATCTACAAAAAGACAGCGAGTTTGTTTGCAACGTGTGGCTCGGCAGGCGCATTATCGGTCGGTGCGGACCGTCGCAAGGTGGAGGCGATGCACCGCTTTGGTGAGACGCTCGGAATGGCGTTCCAAATTGTGGACGACATCCTCGACTATACGCCCGACAACAACGCCGGAAAACCGGTAGCCAACGACCTGCGCGAACGCAAAATCACGTTGCCACTCATCGAGGTACTCGAACGTGTCGAGAAGCCGCTCCACGACGAGATTATTGCCCGCATCGAACAATGTGCAACGGATGAAACGGCCGTAGAGTTTATTCGCAGCAAGGTCGAGGAGTATGACGGTGTTGCACTCGCCCGTAAGACTCTGCAACGATTCCTGCAACGCGCCATGTCGGAACTCTCCGTGCTCGACGAGAGCGACTACCGCGAGGCGATGATGTCGCTCTGCACGTTTGTTGCCGAACGCGACCGATAAGGGTAACCAAGAGAGGCGAAGCCCCCCCCAAAAAAAACAATAATGGTGTAACCGAAAAACAAAAAATCAAGAAAAACCTAAAACCATAAAAACTATGAGTAATCAGCAAAAATCTTACTTCCTGCCGATTGCGATGATGTTCGCACTCTTCTTCATGATTGCATTCGTCACCAACTTCGCAGGTTCGATGGGCGTTATCGTTAAGCAACAATTCGGCGCAAGCAACGCGCTGGCACAGTTTGGTACGCTCGCCAACTTTATCGCTTACGCATGTATGGGTATCCCTGCGGGCATCATTCTCAAACGCAAGGGCTACAAATTCACCTCGCTTGCCGCTATCACGGTAGGTTTGGTAGGTGTTGCCATCCAGTTCGCATCGGGCTACGCAGAGTCGTTCCTCGTCTATGTATTGGGTGCATTTGTTGCGGGCTTCTCGATGTGTATGCTCAACATCGTCGTTAATCCGATGCTCAACACGCTCGGTGGCGGCGGCAATCGCGGCAACCAGCTCATCCAGTTCGGTGGCTCGTGCAACTCGATTGGTGCAACCATCGCTCCTATCTTGCTCGGCTATCTGATTGGTGGTCAGGTGGAGAATGCCAGCGTAGCTGATGCTGCTCCGGCAATGATTATTGCAATGGGTATCTTCGCTCTGGCGTTCGTAATCATCGCCCTGACCAAGATTCCTGAGCCACATATAGAGACTCCGCAGGAGAAGGCTGCTCGCCTCAGTGGTAAGGAGGCAAAGGACCCACACTCTCCGCTCTCGTTCCGCCACTTTACTTTGGGCGCAATCGCCATCTTCTTCTACGTGGGTATCGAGGTAGGTATTCCTAATATCGCAAACCTCTATATGTCGGGTGACCCGACCGTAGGTCCTGCCGTAGCAGGTATGGTTGTTGGCGCATATTGGTTCCTGATGATGTGTGGCCGTCTGATTGGTGGTGCAATCGGTAACAAGGTGTCGAGCAAGGCCATGATGCTGACCGTAAGTACACTCGCCCTTTTGTTCGTGTTCTGCATCATGTTCCTGCCAAAGAGCGTGACGGTAAACGTAGCGGGTGCTGCTCTGCCTGTTAATATGCTCTTCGTGGCGTTGTGCGGTCTCTGCACATCGGTTATGTGGGGCGCAATCTTCAACCTCTCGGTTGAGGGCTTGGGTAAATATACGCCGATGGCTTCGGGTATCTTCATGACACTCGTATGCGGTGGCGGTATCTTGCCGGCATTGCAGGGTTGGGCTGCCGACATGACCGATTATATGACTTCGTACTGGGTTATCGTCATCGGTTTGGTTTACCTCATCTACTATGCACTTATCGGCTCGAAGAACGTAAACAGCGATATCAAGGTCGATTAACACGAGCCATCGCCTAACAAAATGCAACCGCCCGCTAATATAGTAGGGCGGTTGTTGTTTTTTGGGGTAAAAAAGCGTTTTTGAATGTTATCACGCAATGATTTGAAAAAAATTAAAAATATTCTCTTCCTACATAAAATATCAAAACGCAAAACTATTGTCGATTATTTCGGTTACAAATCGTAAATAAACACCTATGTTTTATTACGAATCGTAACCGCTGTTTTGCAAAACCACACACCCCCAACGATATAAAGATTTTGTTTTGAAAAAATTTATTTATATCTTGTGGCCTGAAACGGCATAAAAATCGCCATACGAGGCAGATTTATCGTATTCGTTCTCTAAAATTATTAATTAAAATATTAAACTGTATGAAGAAATTTAGACTTTTACTTGCGCTCGCATCGCTCATCGCATTGGTTATGCCGATGACATCGTGTGAGAACAACGAAGAGGGTCCTATTGTGCCAACGGTGATGCTCACCGCAGGTAGCGCAACGCAGACCTCTATCACTTTCAAGGCAGAGACATCGGCAACCCAGAAGGCATACTACTTGGTAGTAAAGGCATCGGACGAGGCCGTTGTTGATGGTATGACCGTAGTTTCGACCGGTGTAGAGATTACCAAAGAGGATGGCTCGGCATGGGTAAACGATGCTGCAACCGTTACAGTTAAGGATCTCGAAGTTGAGACCGAGTATTTGGTTTACGCAGCAGCCGTAAACGGTCCGGAGACCACTTTGGTTGACGCTCCGCTTGCAATGGCTACCGCCGACAAGTCGGCACCGACCGTATCGGTTGAGGCTGTTGAGGCAGATATCACGACGCTCTACTTCCGCGTTACCTCGACCAACGCAGCCGAGGTTAAGTGGTTGGCCGTATTGCCTGACACGAAGGTTACCGCAGAGAAGGTTCTCGCAGAGGGTGTTGCACTCGATGCAAAAGACCTCAATAAGACCGTTATGGTTAAGGCAGAGGGCTTGAACGATTATACGGCTTACGACATCTACGCAGTTGCAAAGTCGGAAGAGCGTATCGCCTTCTCGACCAGCATCACCATGCGTACGCTCATGGCTCCTCCAACTGTTGCGCTCGAAGCCGCAGAGGTAGGTGCAGACTACGCTAACGTATATGTAACTACGGAGTTGGCAGAGGAGGTTAAGTGGGCTTATGCACCTCATGGTTACGAAGGTGTTACCGCAGAGTTGGTTTATTCGGCAGGTTCTGCTCTTGCAGCCGAGCAGCTCAACACCAAGGCTCTCGTCGAGATTACCGGTTTCACGCCTGAGACTTCGTATGACGTATATGCAGTTGCTAAGCGTGGCGATCACCTCATTCTTTCGGATGCATTGGTTATTACGACCGAGGCAGCAGGTTTGAAGGAACTCACCGTACAGTTCGATATGGTAGATACCATGATGGACCCAGCAATGCACGGTATTCCTAATTTCTTCTATATCATTCTTGCGAACTCGACAACATTTGATATGGCAAGTCTTCCTATCTATGACCTTGCCGGCAACTCTTACCTCGATGGTTTCTATCCGGTATTAGATAACCCTACGGGTGCAGAGCCGAAGTTCGTTGCTCAGGCAGATATGAACGTAGGTGCAGCTTGCTTCATAATTGGTGGGGAAGAGTACTATTTGTTGCCAGGCGCAGACAATGATGGCGTTCCTTACGGTATTCAGTTTATGACCACTATGGGCCAGGGTGAGGATAACAACCTCATTTCGCTCAACTTATTGCTCGCAACTGTGGACGACGAAGGCGGCTTGGTTCCGGCTGCTACATTGGTAGGCGACTGCTACATGGGCCCTCTCGGTTACAGCGGTGCCGGTGCAATGCAGCAGACCGAGCGCGACTTGTCGTCGTTCAAGGAGTACAAGATGACCGTATCGGAGGATGGTAACTTTGTTACTTTGAAGGGTGACAACTATATGGGTTCGGTAGTATTCGAGTTCGCAACCTATGGTGCTCCTCTGGAAGGTGCTAACAACGGTCAGAATTACAGCATCGAGCAGGGTTCGCTTTCGGGTTACTACTGGGAGCCACTCGACGATTGGACATTCATCTTCAAGTCTGGTAACCTCTACATCGAGAAGGTTGAGGGCAAGGAGAACACCTACAAGTTCACGATGTCGTCGCGTCGCGGCGGTCTCGTAGCAGAGATGAGTCAGCCAACAGCATTGCAGGCAGTATTCACTCCGCTTGATACAGAGTGGGAGGTAACCATTACGAAGTAATAACGACGCTCAATAGAGCCGTTCACTATTACAAATATCAACCGCAGGTGTTCGACGAATGCCTGCGGTTGTTGTTTTTGTGCGAAGGTTGATTTTTTTTGGAAAATGCTACACGCTTTCAACTTTTTACGTATCTTTGCAAAGATAAACCGAAAGCAAACAAAATTAACAACATAAAACTATAAACAACAATGGAATTACCTTTTGCAGAATCGTGGCGAATCAAAATGGTTGAGCCAATTCGAAAGAGCACTCGCGAAGAGCGCGAAAAGTGGATTAAGGATGCACACTACAACGTATTTCAGTTGCGTGCCGATCAGGTCTATATCGACTGTTTGACCGACTCGGGTACGGGTGCGATGAGCGACCGCCAGTGGGCAGCCGTAATGATGGGTGACGAGAGCTATGCCGGCTCGTTGTCGTTCTTCCGTTTGAAGGATACCATCACCCGCATCACCGGTTTTGAGTACGTAATCCCTACACACCAGGGTCGTGCAGCCGAAAATGTGCTGTTCAGCCACCTCGTAAAGGAGGGTGCTGTCGTTCCGGGCAACTCGCACTTCGACACCACGAAGGGCCACATCGAGAGTCGTAAGGCAACCGCTTTGGATTGCACCATCGACGAGGCAAAGAATACACAGTTGGAGCACCCGTTTAAGGGCAATGTCGATCCTGTGAAGTTGGAGAAGGCGTTGGCCGAGCACGCCGAGCGCGTTCCTTTCATCATCGTAACCATCACGAACAACACCGCAGGTGGTCAGCCGGTTTCGATGGAGAATCTGCGTGCGGTACGCGCTATCGCCGACAAGTATGGCAAGCGTGTGATTTTCGACTCGGCACGTTTCGCCGAGAACGCATACTTCATCAAGACCCGCGAGGAGGGTTATGCCGACAAGAGCATCAAGGAGATCGTTAAGGAGATGTATGCCTTGGCTGACGGTATGACGATGTCTGCAAAGAAGGATGGTATTGTTAATATGGGTGGTTTCATTGCTACGCGCCACGAGGATTGGTACGAGGGTGCAAAGCGCTTCTGTATTCCATTCGAGGGTTACCTCACCTATGGTGGTATGAACGGCCGCGATATGGAGGCATTGGCAGTAGGTTTGGACGAGAATACCGAGTTCGACAACCTCGAAACCCGTATCCGCCAGGTACAGTATCTCGCAGCGCGTCTCGACGAGTATGGCATTCCATACCAGCGTCCTGCCGGTGGTCACGCCATCTTCGTTGATGCATCGAAGATTCTGACCAACGTGCCGAAGGAGGAGTTCCCTGCACAGACGCTCACCATTGAGCTCTACTTGGAGGCAGGTGTGCGTGGTTGCGAGATTGGTTACATTTTGGCCGATCGTGACCCTGTGACGCGCGAAAACCGTTTCGGAGGTCTCGACCTGTTGCGTTTGTGCGTTGCTCGTCGCGTATATACCAACAACCATATGGATGTTATCGCCGTTGCGTTGAAGAATGTATTCGATCGTCGTCACGAGATTACTCGTGGTGTGAAGATTGCCTGGGAGGCAGAGTTGATGCGTCACTTCACCGTTAAGTTGGAGCGTTTGTAGTATTTTTCGGAATACTTTGATAGGAGAGGAGCGATTTTCGACCGTAAGGGTCGGAATCGCTCCTCTCTGTTTTATGGATTTATATTTGGGTGGGGTATATACAAACAACAAGCCGACACCTGGAAAGGCATCGGCTATATTGTTGCAACTTTTTGTTCGGAATGGTTAAGAGTTTTGTAATCCCCCCTCTATTATTGGATGGTTGAGCCCCCCACATATTATTGGACGGTTGACCCTCCCCACATATTATTGGACGGTTGAGGACTCCCCCCCCCTCCGATCTGCTAGTTGTACTTGAATGTAGCTTCGTCAGATACAGTCAACTTCTTACGTCCTTTTGCACGACGTGCTGCCAAAACCTTGCGGCCGTTAGCAGTTGCCATTCTCGCGCGGAAACCGTGCTTGTTGATTCTCTTGCGACGAGACGGCTGGTAAGTTCTCTTCATTGCCATAATCGTATCGTTTTTTTATTGTTTTGTCCTAAAATATAGCGCAAAAATCACTTTATGCGGAGTGCAAAGGTAAAACGAAAATTTTATTTGTGCAATATTTTTTGAAAAATTTGCTCTGTTTTAGCGAATTTGCCCCCGTAAATGAGGTTATTCTTTGAATAAATCGACCTCTCCGCGCTCGACTTTGCGGTATATAGCACTCAATTCGGCAACTACGGGCGACACAAATTCGAGAGTGTCGGCCACGGCTTTCTCTCCCGTACCCTTTATGCGGTATAGCATTGCGGCGTATAGTGCGCGGAAGCAAATTTCGGTCGCAGAGGCCTCCTCCTTGTCGAGCGTCGCGCGCAGCACGGGCAGATGCGGAGCAAGTTGTGCAAATGTCGTGCGATAGTGTTCGCCGAGGGGTAGTTCCATAAGTTGCAGGTGCAGGTTGTGCAGGTCGGAGATTAGGTGCATCGTATGGTCGAGGTGACCGCTTTGCTCCTTGCCCTCCTCGCGCAACAGATTGACGATATCCATATACCAGAGCAAAAAAATCTGCTTCTGTTCCTCCTCCACTTCGCGTGGAGCGACGAGTTGCGAATAGATTGCTTCGGGCGAAAATTGCAGGGCACGCAACAAATCCTCCAACTGCCATAGATAGAGGATGTATTCGGCGATGTTTTCCTTACGGCGAGATTGTGCTATATCCATAACTTTTCTTTCAGTTTTGTGCAAAGGTAGCGTTTTTCTTTCTGCTTTCGCCATATTTTGTTAATTTTGTCGGAAGAAATAAGAGGATAAGGTAATTTATATGACGACAACATCCGACAAGATACTCGAAGGTCTCAATCCGGCGCAACGCGCAGCGGTCGTAAACTACACCGGCCCGTCGCTCATCATTGCCGGTGCCGGCTCGGGCAAGACTCGCGTGCTGACTTCGCGTATCGCATATATGATTGAGCAGGGGGTAGCCCCATACAATATACTCGCTCTGACGTTTACCAATAAGGCAGCAGCCGAGATGCGCGAGCGAATCCACACGATGGTCGGCGAACGCAGCCGACAGATTCGTATGGGTACGTTCCACTCGGTTTTTGCACGTATTTTGCGCGAGAATGCCGATGTGCTTGGTTTCCCGAAAGAGTTTACCATTTACGAGACGAACGACTCGAAAAACCTTGTCAAGAGTATCATCAAGGAGCGTGGTCTGTCGGACGATAAGTACAAGCCGAATGTTGTTTTTTCGCGCATATCCAACGCCAAGAACTCGCTCATTACGCCGGGTGCATATCTTGCCAATGCGGCACTCGTAGGCGAGGACCGTCAACGACAGATGCCGGAACTCGGCACGATATACGCCGAGTATTGCCGTCGTTGCAAGCAGAATGGAGCGATGGACTTCGACGACCTTCTCTTGCAGACCAATATACTGCTACGCGATGCACCGGATGTGTTGGCTCGCTATCAGGAGTTGTTCCAATATGTGTTGGTCGATGAGTATCAGGATACGAACTATGCACAGTATATTATCATCCGCCGTCTGTCGCAACTCCACTCGCGCGTCTGCGTGGTGGGCGACGATGCGCAGAGTATCTACTCGTTCCGCGGAGCAAAAATCGAGAACATTCTCTCCTTCCAGCGCGACTATCCGACGGCACAGGTCTATAAATTGGAGCAAAACTATCGCTCGACGCAGACCATTGTCGATGCCGCCAACTCGGTCATCGAACACAACTCGCGCCGCATGAAGAAGCGTTGCTTCTCGGAGGGCGAGCGTGGCGAGAAGATTCGCATCTTCAAGGCCTACACCGACCGCGAGGAGGCAGATATGGTTGTCACCGACCTGCGCGACCGCGTCCGAGAGGGTGGCGACGAATGGAGCGAAGCTGCAATACTCTACCGCACAAACAACCAATCGCAGGCGTTGGAGGATGTGCTGCGTCGTAAAGGCATACCGTACCGCATCTATAAGGGTAATTCGTTCTACGACCACAAGGAGGTGCGTGACATGCTCGGCTACATCCGTCTTATCATCAATCCGCGCGATGATGAGGCCTTCAAGCGTGTTATCAACACGCCGGCTCGCGGCATCGGTGACACGACCGTCGAGCGCATCGCGCAAATTGCCAAGTCGCGCAACTGTTCGATGTGGGAGGCGGTGGACACGTTGGTTGAGACCACGCCGACGGATGCTGTCGAGAAACAGATTGTGCGTAAGGTCACAGAGTTTGTGGCTCTGATTCGTTCGCTATCGCTTTCGCGCGAGGCTATGGGACTCTACGACTTCGGTATGGAGGTGGCAGGTCGCTCGGGATTGCTCGCATTCTACCGCACGCAAAATACTCCGGAGGCCGCCTCGGCTCTGGACAACATCGAGGAGTTGCTCAACTCATTGCAGCTCTTCAACGAGCAGTGTGAGGCGGAGATTCGTGCCGGCGAACGCGAGGAGTTTGAGAAGCCGTCCATCGAGGAGTGGCTCGGCTCGATTATGCTCATGACCGATATGGATGCCGACGATGAGGATGGCAACAACAAGGTGACACTGATGACCGTACATTCGGCAAAGGGTCTGGAATACAAATATATATACATCGTAGGTTGCGAAGAAAATCTCTTCCCGTCGCAGCAGGCAATGGAGTCGATGGAGGGCTTGGAGGAGGAGCGACGCTTGTTCTACGTTGCCTTGACTCGCGCCAAGCGACGTGCGACACTATCGTGTGCCGAGATGCGTTTCAAGTGGGGAAATATGGAGTTCTCGCGCCCGTCGCGTTTCCTCTCGGAGATTGACTCGCAGTACATCGAGGCCGATTTCGATATTCATTCACAACGTTCCCGACCAAACACCACCGCTGCAAAGGACGGCGAGACTGCTATCGACGTTTTGCGCCGACGTTTCGATGTGCGCTACCAGCAGAAGAGCACCTCGTCACAGGGCGGACAAAACCCGTCGGGCAGTGCGTATCGTTTAGGGGGTAGCGAGCGCGGCTCGTCGCAACCGCAACCCAAACCACAACCGACCTTCAATCCTGCAACAATGCGTCGCATCGAGACCTCTGCGTCGGGCCACGTAACAAGTGCGCCGTGCGGCTTTGCGGAGGGTGAGCGCGTCGAACATCCGCGTTTCGGTCGCGGAACAATTCTTCGCATCGAGCCGATGGCAACCGATCACAAACTCGTAATCGCGTTTGAAGATTTTGGCGAGAAAACACTTATCGCACGACTTGCAAAACTAACAAAACTATAACGCCCCATGAACAGCACGCCGACCGTTTCGGTCTGTATGACCACCTACAACCACGCTCCCTACATCGCGCAAGCCATCGAGAGCGTTCTCGCGCAACGGACATCGTTCGGCGTGGAACTCATCGTGGGCGAGGATTGCAGCACCGACTCGACTGCCGAGATTTGCCGCCGCTATGCCGAGCAGTATCCCGAACGGGTACGTATCGTATCATCGGAAACGAATGTCGGTTGGAGGGCAAACTATCGACGCACGATTGCCGCTGCACGCGGAAAGTACATCGCGCTGTGCGATGGTGACGATTGGTGGAGCGACCCGACAAAACTGCAATCACAGGTCGAAGCATTGGAGGCTGCACCGGAGTGTGCAATGTGTTACACGCGTTCGGAGCGTCGGGCAGACACATCGGGCGAGTCACACATCTACCCCGCAGGTGAGTGCCACACATCGTTCGAAGATATGTTGCGGCTCAATACCGCTGAAAACTCGACAACCGTAGCAAAGCGCGAAGTCGTCGAGCGTTACTATGCCGAAGTACGTCCCGATACGCATCCTGAATGGCTGACCGACGACCTGCCGATGTGGTTGTGGGTATCGGCACACTATCCGATTTGTTACATCGACCGCGTAACGGCCACACATCGCATACTCGCGACAAGTGTCAGCCATAGCAACGATTATCGCCGTCGATTGGCATTCTGCGACTCGTTGGCGGATATTATGTTGTGGTTCGACGAACGCTACGGAGAGCGTCGCATGCATCGCTTTCTGGCGCGTCGCAAGCAGAATGTCGCACTATGGACACTCTCGCACAATGGCACCGTAGGCGATTACCTTGCACGTTGGACGAACGACGTACGTCACGAGCCGATATTGCTGTTCAATGTCGCGGCATACGGGCTCTTTGTCAAGAAGATTTTTTATAGAATGTGGGTAAAACGATAAAATATTAAGTAAAGAGCAAAAATATGACTCTGCGCCAGCGATACGACGGAATAATCGAATGGTTTTCCGAAAATATGCCCTCGGCAGATACCGAGTTGCACTTCGAGAGCCCATACCAACTTCTCGTGGCGGTGATTCTTTCGGCTCAATGCACTGATAAGCGTGTAAATATGACCACGCCGGCACTCTTCGAGCGTTTCCCGACACCGCAGGATATGGCAGCAGCGAGTGCCGATGATATTTTCCCGTATATCCGCAGTATATCCTATCCCAATAACAAGGCTAAAAACCTCGCCGCTATGGCGCGTATGCTCTGCGATGAGTTCGGCGGCGAAATCCCGAGCGACATCGACCAGATGATGCGTCTGCCTGGTGTCGGTCGTAAGACGGCGAACGTCATTGGTGCCGTCGTGTGGGGCAAGGAGGTTATGCCGGTCGATACGCACGTCTTTCGCGTAGCGGCTCGCATCGGATTGGTCAAGGGGGCAAAGACACCGCGGCAAACAGAGTTGCAGTTGGAGCGCAACATCCCGTCGCACCTGCTGCCTATTGCCCACCATTGGCTCATACTGCACGGTCGCTATGTCTGTACGGCCCGCTCACCAAAGTGTGCCGAGTGTGGCATCCGAGAGTGGTGTGCCGGTGCCGACACACAAAAGCAGACCCCCTCACAAAAGAGTAAACGCAACACCACAAAACCTCTCTTAATACAACGAACGACGTCGTAGATTGTTGAACTTTTACCTAAAAGTCAAACAATATTTGCTAACTTTGAATTGTTAAACAGATAAAAAACGGAAGAATACAATGAAAAAGATTTTTATACTTCTCGCGTTTTTGTTATGTTTTAGCGGTTAATTTGTTCTCCACAAAAGGCATTACGGAAGTCAAAGGTGCAATTTTTTTTGAGGAATCGAAAAAAACGATTTAACATTTTTGCTCAAAACCTCTCTTAATACAACGAACGACGTCGTATATTTGTTGAACTTTTACCTAAAAGTCAAACAATATTTGCTAACTTTGAATCGTTAAACAGATAAAAAACGGAAGAATACAATGAAAAAGATTTTTATACTTCTCGCGCTGGCACTGCTTTCGGGAGCCACGTATGCCCAGAATATGTGCGTTGTGTCGGGATATCCGACTGCCAAAAAGTCGCCCGACGCGCTTGTTGGTGCGCTTGTGACATTCACTAACGAGTGGGATTCGGATATCAAACATCGTCGTAAGGTGACGGCCGACGGTTTCGAGATAATTGTGCCGGCGGGTGGCTACCTGCTGACCATCGAGTCGGAGGGTTACGAGACGTATCGTTTGGAGATTGAGGTGGATCAGACACGTATCGACCTCGGAATGATTACGCTGCTCACCGTCGAACAGGCAGCCGCTCGCGAAGCGAAGCGTAAGGCGCGAGCACGACGCTATTAGAGTTGTCTCCAAAAAGTGAGAGGGTGTTGTAGCGCATCGGCTGCAACACCCTCTTTGTGTGTCATTATGGAGTCGGCTATTTTGCTGCCTCCGGCGTATGCTTGTACTTGAAGACAACGGCAAACAACAGAGCAACGACCAATGCGTAGCCGGCGAAAATCAACCATGTATTCGACCAACCCTGCATCATAGCAACGCCCTCCGAACCGTTGTACACCAGACGATTAACGACCGCCTGTGCGCCGAGCGTACCGATGGTTGCACCCACGCCGTTGGTCATCATCATAAACAGACCTTGCGCCGATGAGCGGATATCCTCCGAGGTCTCCTGATTAACGTAGAGCGAGCCCGATACGTTGAAGAAGTCGAACGCCACGCCATAGACAATCATCGAGAGGATGAACATCCATACGCCTGCGCCAGGGTTACCCAAGCCAAACAGACCGAAACGCAATACCCATGCAAACATCGACATCAACATCACGTTCTTGATACCGAAACGTTTCAAACAGTACGGGATGAGAAGGATGCACAGCGTCTCCGATACCTGCGAGAGCGAGATGAGGATGTTGGCGTGCTGAACACCGAATGTGTCGGCATACTCCGAAATAGAGCTGAAATTCGAGAGGAACGGATTGGCAAAGCCGTTGGTAATCTGCAACGAAACGCCCA
Source organism: Alistipes sp. (assembly GCA_017654125.1). GTDB lineage: Bacteria > Bacteroidota > Bacteroidia > Bacteroidales > Rikenellaceae > Alistipes. The sequence continues at coordinate 20,110 of JAFNYX010000034.1, forward strand.
AAAGCATCGAGAAGATGAAGAAAATCGCCATCTTCTTCTGCTTGAACAGAGCAAATGCCTTCAAACCGAGGGCCTCGCCGAGACTCTTCTTTTCGCCCTTCGCAATCGGACACTGCGGCAACAGGAATGCATATACGCCAAGCAACAGACCGAGCGTTGCACACTGCGCGAACTGCATGTACGAGTTTTGGAAACCGGCCAAATCGCAACCAATCATGGCACAGATGAAACCTATCGTACCCCATACGCGAATCGGTGGGAAGTGCTTAACGGTGTCCAGTCCGTTGCGCTCCAACAGGCTGTAAGCCACTGAGTTCGAGAGTGCGATGGTCGGCATATAGAACGCCACGCTCAACGTGTAGAGCGAGAAGAGCGGAGCGAATGCCACCTCGCCAGCCAAGCCTGCGCCGTAGAGAGCCGTCAGTCCGGCAAACAAGGCTGCCAGCGTGTGGCAGATACCGAGCATGCGTTGAGCCTGAATCCAGCGGTCGGCGATGATACCTACCAATGCAGGCATAAAGAGCGAAACGATACCCTGCACAGCGTAGAAAATTCCGATGCGCTCCTGCAAACCTATATTATAAAGGTAGGCGCCCATCGAGGTCAAGTACGAACCCCAAACAGCGTACTGCAAGAAGTTCATAACCGTCAAACGAAGTTTAATATTCATAGTTTTTTACTTAAAAATTGGTCTTTGGACAAAATTTTGAAACAAAAATAGCACTTTTTTTCAAAAAAGCTTTGAAAAAGAAAAAATATATCCTACTTTTGCACTCGCAATTGGGCTATGGTGTAATGGTAACACTACAGATTCTGGTCCTGTCATTCTAGGTTCGAATCCTGGTAGCCCAACTTAAAAGCGAGGAGAGATGTATTTCTCCTCGCTTTTTTTTGTTACCCCCC
>JAFNYX010000035.1 GCA_017654125.1 Alistipes sp.
GCCCTTGGCGTGCATACGACGCTCGGGGATTACCTCTCGGTCGAAGTGGGCAAGTTTCTCGGTCAGCCACGGGTCTTGCAAAGTTACAGGACCACGAACACCTGCGGTTTGTGTGTTCTGGTTGTCGGCAATGGGGCGGCCATTCTCGGCCGTCAGGTGCTTTTTGTTGTTCTGTTTCATATCGGAAGTATTAGATTATCTCTTCCGACAATCCCAAAATTGTGCCAATATATCAATGAAGCATCTCCTAAACTAATCACACTTCATCTATTTCAACGCCTTAAACATCTGCTCTACGCACCACTTTTTTGTGCTATTTTGACCAATAAGCCGCGAAGTGGGGGCATAAAAAACACAAATCCCGTTCGAGAAATCGAATGGGATTTGTTGCTTAAAGTGACTCCGACAGGATTCAAACCTGTAACCGCTTGATCCGTAGTCAAGTACTCTATTCAGTTGAGCTACGGAGCCATTTGCTGATTGCGAGTGCAAATATATGGCAAATTTCCGACTCTGCCAAATAATTTCGTAAAAAAATTGAAAAAATTTAGTTTTTCAATTTCTCTGGCCACGGTTCTATGCCCTTGGCTAGCGCATAACGTTCAACATTATAGCCACATAGGGGTTTTATTGCCTTCAATTGCCGATTTCGGACTACTCCTGCATTTTTTTTGCAAGGCCACCTTCGGATGTTTCGCGATAGAGCGAGGGCAGGTTGTGCCCCGTCTCATTCATAACCTCGACAACTTTGTCGAACGACACCAAATGTGAACCATCGGAGAGCGTTGCGTAAGTGTTGGCATCGAATGCACGTGCTGCCGCAATGGCGTTACGTTCGATGCACGGCACCTGCACCAATCCGCACACCGGATCACACGTCAGTCCGAGGTGGTGTTCCAAGCCCATCTCGGCAGCGTACTCAATTTGTGCCGGTGTTCCGCCAAAAAGCTGACATGCCGCTGCGGCAGCCATAGCGCACGCCACACCAATCTCGCCCTGACATCCGACCTCCGCTCCCGAGATACTTGAATTGTGCTTCACGACATTGCCGAATAAGCCCGCTGTGGCCAATGCGCGCAGAACGCGGATACGCAAAAAATCACGCGACGTCGTAAGATGGTATATAACTGCCGGCAATACGCCGCACGAACCGCACGTAGGAGCCGTTACCACCTTGCCTCCCGAAGCATTCTCTTCGGCCACGGCAAGAGCGTAAGCGTAAATCTTGGCACGCGATGCAAGCGAATCGGTAAAACTCTTCGATTTGACATAATATGTACTTGCTTTGCGCGCAACCTTTAATCCGCCCGGCAGTACGCCGTCGTTATTGAGACCGCGTTTGATAGTGTCGCACATTATCGTCCATACATTATCGAGGAAATCCCAAATCTCTTTGCCTTCACACTCCTCGACATACTCCCAGTAGGTCTTGCCTTCACGATAGCACCAATCCTTGATTTCGTGGATGGTGTTCATCGTATATACCTGCTTTTTGTCAGTCGGAAGTGTCGTTTCGTTGGCCAACGCTCCACCGCCGACGCTATATATCAACCATTCGTCGTATGGCTTACCTTCACGCAACGCCTCAAAACGCATACCGTTCGGATGGAACGGCATCACGATATTAGGCTCCCAAATAATTTCCAGTGGAGCAATAGGTTGCAGTACAGATTCGATTGCTTTATCCGTCAAGTGACCACGTCCTGTGGCGGCTAATGAACCGTAGAGCGTAACGCGATAACCCTCTGCATCGGGGCAACGTTCGGCAAATTGCTCGGCTGCGAGTTTTGGACCCATTGTATGGCTGCTCGAAGGTCCGAGGCCTATTTTATATAACTCTCTTAGTGATTCCATTCTATTTTATTCGTTGTTTTGCCCTGCAAATATAGCTAATATTAAGCCAATTTAGAAAATATAATTCAAGCCGATGTTCGTGCCAAACTTTCCATCCGATGCGTGGTTGAACGGAAACGCAAATTCGGCCGAGAGGATAAAGTTGCGATTCATTGCCAACTTCAAGCCCAAACCGGCACTCATGTGTAACTTTTCTGCATCGCCCCTGTATATGAGAGCCACCTCTTCGGGTGTTAGGCGTGTTGCACCGTCAAGCGATGTTTGGGTGCGAGCCACTTGCTGCATTTCGGCCAAACGATATGGCTGTATGCAGGCTCCCATATCGAAGAACGGGTTGGTCGCAATGTACCAATTTTGCTTGATAAACTTAAAGCTCCACAACTTGAAGCGCATCTCAAAATTTGCCCAAGCGTAACCGTCGCCCACCACTCGATTGAGTCGTGTGCCGCGCACCGTATTGATTGAGCCCAAACCATCGGATGCAATCTGGCGCAGATAGAGCGTCGAAATGTTCTGCAACGTGTAGTATGGAGCTTCACCGGCAATGGTGCCCTGATAAGCCAAGTGGTATGCAAAGACAATCTTGTCGCGCCACAGAGGGAGGTATTGGCGGAAGTGTGCGGCTAATTTCAAATAGTTGTTGCGGCGATGGAAGATTGCCGGCGAACCATAAGCATATACCTCTGCCCAAATACCTCGTGTAGGGTCTGCCTCGTGTTCGCGGTTGTCGAACACTAATCCTGCTTTGAACTCTATGTGTGATCCACCCTCGGCCTCCTCTGCACGAATCAATCCGGCCTTGCGATAGAGCTGGTAGAGCGAAGTGCTGTGGATGTTGTTACCAATCAGATATTCGTTATCGGTCATCGCATACTTTTTGAGCGTGATGTCATTGATTTTGTAATACCAGAACGATATGCCAGCAGCCCAACGTAGCTTATTTTTGTATATATTACCCTGAAAATCAGCCAATACACGCACCATGTGGCGGTTGATGTTGTACATTGCCGTAGCGTTGTCGCGGTTGCAGTTGTAGCTCTCTTCGAATGGCGATGCCGCACCGTTAAAGCCGTGGAACGGATACATCGTATTGAGCAAATAAGTCACTGCTGTCGTAAGACGTACTTTCGGAATGAGATAGCTCGAATCGTAGAAAAAATGTGTCGTAATTTGGCCTTTGGTGCTATACGATGCCTCTACGTTGAATTTGTGGCGATATTGCGGATAGGTGCTACCGTCACCGTAGTTGAACAATTCGCACAATGCGCCTATCGTAAAGCCGATGTCGCTGTTGTAGCCGATTGATGGGAATGGAGCAACATTCCATCCTTTCTTAATGGTTTTGCCATCGGCTGTCAGTTCTGTATTTTCCTGCTTTTTCTCCCTTTTTTTGACGTTTTCGGCTTCCGTTACGCCAAAGGTCATGCAGATGATGACAAGCGTTATAAAAAGTTTCTTCATATGTGTTATTAAAAGGTGGATAAAAGTTTCATCATCAAAACGCCTATGTGATTTCCTGCCGCGTAGCCGACAATACCTGCGCTCAATCCCGTAACAATAATCTCTTTGTTACGCATTGCCGCAGCGGCCATCGGTACAAACGGAGGTGAGTTGATAAATGCCACCGACGAGATAATCATCGAATCGGCATCGACCCTAAGCAATCGACAACCGATTGCATGCAACGCAAGTGAAAGGAATACGGCAACCAACATAAATGCGAGTTGGTTAATGCCGTCTTCGATGTTAAGATGCGAGAAATCGGCCATCGAGGCAATTACCATACTAAATATATAAATAAGATACATGCCTACATCATAACTCAAATTCATTTCGCGCACCTTGCGTACAAACGAGAACGCAACACCCAGCGTAGTAAGCATCAACATAAAGACAATCATGAACCACTCCGACGGGAATAACAATGCAACACCGGCCGCCATAGCCACAACGATAATCGTTATACCGAGAATCTTGCCTAACTGCTTGATGCCCTCATGCGATAATAGTACGCGATACGGATTTCGCTTGTTTTGCTCGATTTGTGCATTGATTTCGAGTTGTTCCTGTTGTGTAAGTGTTCGCTCGCCCTCGCCATAAAGACGGCGAAATGCGCGAATGCCGAACGAGAAGAGGAATACGAAGTATGCAAACGATATGAGGATATCGTACGAATTTATTAGCACGTAAGTCTCGCTTTTGACCTTGAATATTGCTTGTAAAGCCGCGGCGTTGAGCGTACCTCCGGTGTACATTCCCGTAATAATACCACCCACCTCAGCTCCCTCGTCGAGCCTATATCCGAATAACATATATCCGGCAATGATGGCAATCACCACCGAGCAAAAACCACTCAATACAATTTTTAGTTGCAATCCTGCCTGTCGTCGTGTAAAGTTGCAGCCGAAGAGCATCATCGGAATAGCAAGCGGAATCATTACGTTTGGTAAAATGTCCTGGACTTCTACAATCTGTGGTGGTAGAAATGGCAAATTTCCAATCATCATACCGATTCCGTATAATACCATTATCGGTCCAAGCTTGTCAATCGCTGGATAACGTCGGCAGAGCCATATTACCAAAGCAGGGGTAGCGCAAAAAATTGTTATAAGTAAAAGATAGTTAATAATCACCATACGAACACATTGAATATGTCATAAACTTACGCAAATATACAAAATAGTTCATATCGTAGCAAATTGTACCCAATTTAATGCAATACAATGGCGTGAGTATAGTCGAAAAGGGGGAATTTTGTTAAAAAAACAATTTTTTTACCGACATATAGTTGGAGATTAAAAAATATTTTCTACCTTTGCACTCGCTTATGTGAGATAAACGCACAAGGCATGCCCAGATGGCGGAATCGGTAGACGCGCTGGTCTCAAACACCAGTAGGTTCACCCCTGTGCCGGTTCGACCCCGGCTCTGGGTAC
>JAFNYX010000036.1 GCA_017654125.1 Alistipes sp.
GCTACTAAAGACAAGGCCATGAAACTTGAAGCGAACACTCCCGAAATTGTAGCTAAAGTGAATCCGTTTGCTGAACAAGCCGTCGCAGAAAATACAGATCTGAAAAAGGAATCGCCTGAAGACTTCTTACGCATACCTGCGGTATCGACCAAGTAGAAGTCCATGCCATACTTGTTGTATCGCGTGTGAATCGAGTCGCGCGTCGTACCTGCAATGTTGGTTACGATGTTGCGCTCCTCGCCGAGCAATGCGTTAGTCATCGACGACTTACCCACGTTCGGACGGCCGACAATCGTGATGCGTGGCAGATTCTCCTCCTCTTCCGCCGAGCAATCTTCCGGCAACAGGCGCAAAATCTCGTCCATCAGGTCGCCCGTACCGCTACCCGACATCGAACTGATACACATCGGGTCGCCCAGACCGAGCGCATAGAACTCGTGCGACGAGTAGATGAGTTCGTAGTTATCCACCTTGTTGCAGACCAAAATGGTACGCTTCTTGGCGCGACGCAGAATCTCTGCCATCATCATATCAAGGTCGGTGATACCCGTTGTCACCTCCACAAGGAAGAGAATCACGTCTGCCTCCTCGATTGCGAGCAGCACCTGACGACGAATCTCGTCCTCGAAAATATCTTCACTATTTACCGAATAACCGCCCGTGTCGATAACCGAAAACTCACGGCCGTTCCAGTCTGTTTTGCCGTAATGGCGGTCGCGTGTCGTACCGGCTTCGGCATCAACAATCGCCTGACGCTGACCAACCAGACGGTTGAAGAGCGTACTCTTACCCACATTCGGGCGACCAACTATTGCTACAAGACTCATCCTTATTTTACGTTTTGTCCCCGCTTGCGCGAGGGTTTTTCACGGGGCAAAGATAGTGCAAATCGTCGGCAGTACAAAATTTTCGCAAAGATTACGCGTTGATAATATGTCATTTCCGAAAAAATGACTATTTTTGAGGGAATATATTTAGGGGTTAGCCCTCCCGTATGGCCACCCCTCACAAACTTTCAACAATGAGACGATTCGTATATATAGTCATATTTTTGATGTCGCTCGCCTTGTCGGGTCGGGAGTGTGTTGCACAAAGCGCACCGCGATTGCGTATGGAGTGGGGTTTGACGGCCGGTGTGTCGTATCCGTTTGCGAAGTTCGAGGGCGAGGGTCTGACGGCACGCTTCTCGCCAAAACTCGGCTATTCGGCAGGTCTGCACATGGCGTTGAAGTTCAGCGACACGTTCGCCATTCAACCGGAAATCGTATATACCTACTCAAAAATAGACATCCGTGACAAGGAGCAAGATTTTTCGAGCGCCATCAAGTCGAACACCATACAGGTTCCGTTGCTCTTCTCGCTTCGATTTTCGAAGTTCAGAGTCAATGCCGGCCCCGTCATCACACTGATGGACAATCCGACCTACGCCGATCGCCGAGGCGAAAAGACGCTCTTCGGCCGTCTGCATCCGACAGTGTCGTATGCCGTAAGTGTTGGAGTGTGTCTGTTCGACCATCTGCTCATTGATGCACGCTTTATGAGCCGATTCAACTCCCTCGAAAACTACCTCTCGTACGATGCGGCGCACGAAGGCACAGACCTTACGACCAAAGCACACTACGTGCAACTTCGATTAGGTTACTTATTCTAACCCCCCCTCACTACTCACAATTTACTTCATGACAGAACAAGAAGGCAAAGAGATAATCGTCGATAATGTCGATACGCGCGAACTCTACGGCGCGAAGAACGTCTATCTGGAACAGATAAAACAACTCCATCCGAAGTTGCGTATCGTTGCGCGCGGCCAGACGCTCAAAGTGCTTGGCGCACGTGCCGACATCGAGCGTTTCGAGCGTCGTATGCAGGGACTTATCGACTACTACGACCGTTACGGCCACATCTCGAAAGAGGTTGTCGAGCAATCGTTTGCCGGCGGACTCACGACGGGAGATACGCCATCGGAGAGTGGTACACGTCGTGATGGCGATGTTATCGTCTATGGCAACAACGGCATTGTAGTAAAGCCTCGTACGGCAAATCAGCGTCGCTTGGTCGAGTTGTATGACAAGTGCGACCTGATATTTGCAACGGGCCCTGCCGGCTCGGGTAAGACCTATACGGCTATTGCGCTTGCTGTGCGTGCGTTGCGCGAAAAGCAGATACGTCGTGTGATTTTGACGCGTCCGGCTGTTGAGGCGGGCGAGAAGTTGGGTTTCTTGCCGGGCGACCTTAAAGAGAAACTCGACCCATACTTGCAACCGTTGTACGATGCGCTCGGTGATATGATTCCGGCCGCTAAACTCCAAAAATTTATGGAGGATGGTACCGTGCAGATTGCGCCGCTGGCATATATGCGCGGTCGTACGCTCGATAATGCGTTCGTCATTCTGGACGAGGCGCAGAATACCACTCGTTCGCAGATAAAGATGTTCCTGACGCGTATGGGTCGCAATGCGAAGTTCATCGTGACGGGCGACGTGACGCAGGTCGATTTGCCACATCGTAGCGACAGCGGTTTGGTCGGAGCGATGCAGACCGTAAAGGATATCAAGGGTATCGGTTTCGTAGAGTTCGACAAGGGCGACATCGTGCGCCACGAGTTGGTAAAGCATATCGTCGAGGCTTTCGACCGCGAGGCAGCTGCCAAACCATCGAAAAAAGAGTAGAGTAAATCAAAACGAACGCTTACAATACACATATACACAAAAAACATCATGCAATAATGAAAAAAGTTATACTTCTCGTAATGTTGGCCCTCGTGGCTGTCGCATCGACCGAAGCGCGTCCGAGCAAGGGCGACAAAGAGCTCACGCTCCGCATCGGCTCGTACAACGTATGGTCGCACTCGGCTCGCAAAAGCATCATTCGCAAGGGGCTGACCACCGAGGCGCGCAATTGGGATAACTCGAAGCACGCGGTAGCCGACCTTATACGTCGCATCGACTGCGATATTCTCGGTATGCAGGAGGTGACCTCCGTGTGTCGTGACGATTTGGCTGCACTCGTCGGCAAGGGTAAGGGCAAAAAATACGAACTTTGGTGGAAAAACACCTATCCGGAAGGCCACAAGAGCGTTATCGGCAACGCTGTGTTCTACGACAAGCGCCGATTCGAGCTCTCTGAGCAATCTATCTACTACTTCTCGCCGACGCCGACCGAGATGTCGAAGGGTTGGGACGAAACGCGTCACTATCGCGCTGCGCTTACGGCTGTCGTAACCCATAAAAAGAGTGGCAAACGCTTCTTTCTCATCGCTACGCACGGTCCGTTGAAACCGGAGGCCAATGCCAATGCCGGCCGTATCCTTGTCGAGATTGATAAGACATACAACACACAGGGCCTGCCGACGGTAGTTGTGGGCGATATGAATGCACGCCCGGGCGAGGCGTTCCATCAGACGATGTGCACCCACTTCGAGGATACATTCCTTGTGGCGGAGCAAAAGTGTGGTACAATTGGTACGTTCAATGGCTCGAAGGGTACCGACGACAACTTCTCGAACCCGCGTCGCCGCATCGACCATATCTACATCCACTCGACCGACAAGGGTAAACTCACCGCAAAGGATTATACGGTCTGTCGCGACCGCTACCCAAGCTGTGGAGAGCAACACTTCCCGTCGGACCACAACCCACTCATCGTAACGATGACGTTGCAATAGTCCGACCCAACAACCAAAGAAAAAATATTTACTAAAACGAAATAACCATGAACAACGACTTGAAACAACTCAAACCGTCATTGGTTTGGAAACATTTTGCAGCCATTTGCCAAATTCCGCACCCGTCTCACCACGAGGAGCAGATTCGTCAATATGTCGTAGATTTTGCTGCCGAACACTCGCTCTACTGTCGCGTCGATGCGGGCAATAACGTATATGTTCGCAAACCGGCAACTCCGGGTATGGAGAACAAGAAGGGGGTGGTCTTGCAGGCGCACCTCGATATGGTTCCGCAGAAGAACAACGATAAGGTGTTCGACTTCGAGAAGGATGCCATCGAGCCATATATCGACGGCGATTGGGTAACCGCAAATGGCACGACACTCGGAGCCGATAACGGTATCGGTGCGGCTGCCATCCTCGCAATTTTGGAGGATGATAGCATCTGCCACGGCCCGATTGAGGCGCTATTCACCGCTACCGAGGAGACCGGTATGGACGGTGCATTCGGTTTGGAGGGTGGTATGTTGCAGGGCGACATCCTGCTCAACCTCGACTCGGAGACCGAGGGCGAGTTGTACGTAGGTTGCGCCGGCGGTCTGGATGCAAACATCACACTCCCGTACACGGCTGTCGCTGTGCCTGCGGGTTATAAACCATACACGTTGGAGGTCAAGGGCTTGAAGGGTGGCCACTCGGGCATCCAAATCATCTGCCAGCGAGCAAATGCCAACCGCGAGTTGTTCCGTCTGCTGCTCACGTCGCCTGTCGAGGTATTGCTCGCAGCGATTGATGGCGGTGGCCTGCGCAACGCTATTCCACGCGAGGCAACGGCTACGGTGCTCGTTAAGGAGGCTGATGCAGCGCAGTTCGAGCAGACGGTTGCCGCATTCGAGCACACGCTCATCGCCGAGTATGCCGGCATTGAGGATGGTGTATCGGTAAAGGTTGCTCCTGCCGAAATGCCACAGACGATTATCCCTTGCGAGGTTGCTGCACGTCTGGCTCGCGCTGTGGTTGGCGCACCAAACGGCGTTGTGAAGATGTCGGTTGCAATGGAGGGTCTGGTGCAGACCTCGTCGAACCTCGCCCGCGTCGTATCGAACGGTTCGGAGGTGAAGATTCACTGTCTGTTGCGCAGTTCGTCGGGTAGCGAGAAACGCGCACTCGGTGCCGCCATCAAGGGCGTGTTCGAGTTGGCCGGTGCAACTGTATCGCTCACGGGCGATTATGACGGTTGGCTGCCAAATATGCAGTCGCCGATTCTGCACGCCATGCTCTCGTCCTACGAGCAACTCTACGGTAACCGTCCAGCCGTTATGGCAATCCATGCCGGCTTGGAGTGCGGTATCATCGGTGGTAAGTATGAGGGTCTGGATATGATTTCGTTCGGTCCGACCATTTCGTCGCCTCACTCGCCGGACGAGAAGGTGGAGATTGCATCGGTGGCCAAGTTCTACGAGTTCCTGCTGCACACGCTCAAAAACGCACCTGTTAAAGAGTAAAATATACGCATTTTCGATGGTCGAAACTACTAACATAGCGGAACGCTGGCGCGTCATTATCAATCCGACATCCGGCTCCGGTCATGGACTCACCGACTTTCCGAAGATTGCCAAGTTGTTGCGCGATCACAACGTGCCTTGCGATGCGGTCTTTACCGAGCATAAGTGCCACGCAACGGAACTGACGGTCGAGGCGGTTGGTCGGGGCTATCGACAGATTATAGTCGTCGGTGGCGACGGCACACTGAATGAGGTGGTCAATGGTCTGTTTATCCAAAAGGAGGTGGCTCCGTACGATATTCGTCTGGCGGTGATTGCCGTCGGAACGGGTAACGATTGGGTGCGCACATTCGGTATCCCGCAACACTACTCGGAGGCAATTCGTGCCATCTGCGAAGGATATACCTTCCGACAGGATGTCGGTGCTGTGACATACACCGAGTCGAAATATACCCAAACACGCTATATGGTAAACGTGGCGGGTCTCGGGTTCGACTCGTACGTCATCACGCTCTTCAACCACTACAAGATGAAGGGCTACAAGGGTAAGTGGCTATATCTGTACAGTCTGCTGCGTGCCTATTTCGGCTATAAGGCGTCGGGTGTACGTATGGAAATAGACGGCAGGGAGGTCTATAACAATCTGCTGTTCAGTATGGCAATCGGTATCTGCAAATACAA
>JAFNYX010000006.1 GCA_017654125.1 Alistipes sp.
ATCACTGGTTGGATAAAAATTGGGTAGATTATATTTCTCAATAGATATTACCCCGAGAACCTATATATCCCGACCTGCTTGCGTGCGAGTGGGTCGGGATTTTTTGGCGGTTTTGGAGGGTAGAGTTTGAAAAAACCGTATTTTTTTCGTATTTTTGAGGTTGATTTGGGAAATTATTCCCACGCGCACATACAAAAACGACAAAAAACGCAGTGATTATGGCGAAAATATACACCAATGCGGAACTGACTTCGCTCTTCGAGCGTCATCTCGCACAGCTCCAACTGCCGGACGATCCGGCGATGCTCTACGCACCGATTCGATATGCGCTGGCCGAGGGCGGAAAGCGTATGCGACCGATACTTACGCTGATGGCATACAATATGTTTGCCGACGATGTACAGCAGGCGATGCCGGCAGCGATGGCGGTCGAGATTTTCCACAACTTCACGCTGCTACACGACGACATTATGGACAATGCCGAGTGGCGCAGAGGACGCAAATCGGTATATGCCAAGTGGGGAGCGAACGTAGCGATTCTATCGGGCGACGCGATGCTTATAGAGGCGTATCGCCACTTGCAGGGCGTGCCGGCGGACCGTCTGCCACAGGTGCTCGAATACTTCGGCACGATGGCGGCGCAGGTGTGCGAGGGTCAGCAGTACGACATGGATTTCGAGACACGCAACAAGGTTTCGGTCACCGACTATACGACGATGATCGAGTTGAAGACCGCCGCACTGCTCTCCGGTTCGGTGTGCATCGGCGCAACAATAGCGGGCGCATCGGAAGAGGACGTGCAGAAGCTCTATCGCGCAACAACCGAGGTGGGTCTGGCGTTCCAATTGCAGGACGATCTGCTCGACAGCTACGGCGACGAGCGATTGGGCAAGAAGATTGGTGGCGATATATTGGAAGGCAAGAAGACCTATCTGATGATTACGGCGATGTCACGAGCAACGGACGAGCAACGCGAGATATTACGCACGACACACCTTCGCAACGACATCTCGGACGAAGAGAAGATTGCCTGCATCAAACAACTCTACGACACGTTGGGCGTACCGGCAATGACCGAGCAGCAAATCGCTGTTCGCATCGCGCGCGCAACGGCCGTGCTCGACACGTTGGATATTCCGACAGAGCGCACGCTCGTATTGAAGAGCTATTTCGAGGGTTTGGCAGGTCGTAACAAATAACAGACAAAGGATGAAGAGAAGCGACATAGAGATAATGGCTCCCGTCGGCTCGTACGAGTCGTTATGGGCGGCAATCAACGCCGGCGCCAATTCGGTCTATTTCGGCATCGGTGCACTCAATATGCGTGCGGCATCGGCAGCCAACTTTACGGCCAACGACATGGCGGAGATTAACGCCATTGCCCACGCCCACGGCGTAAAGACCTACCTGACGGTAAACACCATAATCTACGACACGGAGTTGCAACTCATGCACGAAGTCATTGACCGCGCGAAGTCCGAGGGCGTTGATGCAGTCATCGCCTCCGATATGTCGGTCATTCTCTACGCCCATTCGGTCGGTGTCGAGGTGCACATATCGACACAGTGCAACGTCTCGAACAGCGAGGCTGCACGTTACTTTGCCCAATGGGCCGATGTGGTGGTGCTGGCACGCGAACTCTCGCTCGAACAGATTGCAATGGTCCATCGCTCCATTGTCGAGCAGGATATTCGCGGACCGCGAGGCGAACTACTTAAAATCGAAATGTTTGCCCACGGCGCACTGTGTATGTCGATTTCGGGCAAGTGCTACCTGAGTGAGCACGAGACGGGTTGCTCGGCAAATCGTGGCGCGTGTCGTCAGATATGCCGTCGCAAATACACGCTCACCGACCGTGAGACGGGCGAGCAACTCGATACGGACGGTCGCTACATCCTCTCGCCGAAGGATTTGTGCACGGTCGATTTCCTCGACAAGTTCATCGAGGCGGGTGTCAGCGTGCTGAAAATCGAGGGTCGCGCACGCGGTGGCGAGTATGTCAAGCGCGTCGTTGAGTCGTACGACAAGGCGTTGTGCGCCATCGAGCAAGGCACATATTCACGTGAGTATGCCGAGGAGTTGAAGGTGACTCTCGCAAAGGTGTTCAATCGCGGCTTTTGGGGAGGCTATTACGCCGGAGCACCCGTAGCCGAACAGACTTCATCGTACGGCTCGTCGGCTACACGTCGCAAGGAGTATGTCGGCAAAGTAACCAACTACTTCAAGCGTCTCTCGGTGGCCGAAGTACTCATAGAAGCTTCGACGCTACAAGTGGGCGACGAAGTGTTGTGGATGGGTGAAAAGACGGGTGTCGTCGAGCAAATCGTCAGAGAGATTCGCTACGACGAGCAATCGGTTCAGGGCGTAAAGCAGGGCGACCTCTGCTCAATCAAGGTCGAAGGTGGCGAAATTCGCCGAGGCGACAAACTCTATAAAGAGGTCGTTCGAGGATAAGCATAATGACGTAACAAAAAAACGAAAATATATGTTCAGCGCAAGTACTTATATCGCACGTCGTGCCGAGCTATGCCGACGTATCGCAAAGGGTGTGATTCTTATTCCGGGCAACAACCCTTCGCCGTTCAACTATCCAAACAACTGCTACTCGTTTCGACAGGATTCGACCTTCCTCTACTACTTTGGTCTGAATCTGCCTTCGCTCACCGCTCTGCTCGATGCGGAGACGGGCGAGGCGACACTCTTCGGCGACGATTTTACGGTCGATGATATCATCTGGACTGGTCCCCAGCCGACACTCGTCGAACTGGGAGCACAGGTGGGCGTTACGAAGTGCTACCCGTCGGCCGATTTGGCGTCGCACATCGCAGCGGCACAAAAGGGCGGACGCACGATTCACTACCTGCCACCGTATCGTGGCGAGACGAAGATTGCTCTCTCGTCACTGCTTGGAGTAGGCATTGACACACTGCATGCCGGCAAGTCGGCCGAGTTGATGTTTGCCGTAGCGGAGATGCGCGAAGTGAAGAGCGCCGAGGAGATTGAGGAGCTTGAACGCGCCTTCCATATCGGCTACGATATGCACCTTACAGCAATGCGGATGTGTCGTGCAGGGGTCGTGGAACGCGAGATTGCCGGCACTATTGAGGGTATTGCCAAATCGCACGGCTCAGCCGTATCGTTCCCATCAATCGTATCGCAGCACGGCGAGACTTTGCACAATCTCAACTGCGACGGCGTATTGGAGAACGGCCGTCTATTGCTGGTCGATGCCGGCGCCGAGTCGATAACCAACTACTGCTCCGACCATACGCGAACCTATCCGGTAAGCGGTCGCTTTACCGAGCGCCAGCGCGACATCTACAACATCGTTTTGCGCGCACACGACGAAGCACCTAAACACATGCGTACCGGTGCGATGTATATGGAGGAGGTACATCGTCGCGCACTGCTCTCGCTCGCCGAGGGTCTGCATGACGTGGGTCTGATTCGCGGCTCGGCAGAGGATGCCGTAGCAGCAGGTGCGATGTATATGTTTATGCCACACGGACTGTCACACGGATTGGGAATGGATGTTCACGACTGCGAAGCAATCGGAGAGCGCAGTTTCGACTTCACGGAGCTGCTCGACCGTGCCAAAGAGTCGGCCACCTGCGTACATCGCGCTACGTGGCGTCTGCGTGCCGGAACGGTGATGAGCGACGAGCCGGGCATCTACTTCATACCGGCGCTCATCGACAAGTCGCGTGCCGAGGGACTCTATAAGGGTATTGTAAATTACGATGCATTGGATGCATATCGCGACTTTGGAGGCATCCGCATTGAGGACGACATTATCGTTACCGACGAAGGTGGTCGCGTAATCGGCGACAAACATATTCCTTCGACGATCGAAGAGTTGGAAGCAGTTGTCGGCAAATAATATGCAGAGCGTTCTGTTGTTCCCAACCGCTATGGAGGCGGCTCCGCTGCGAGCATTGCGCCCCGACCTCGATATTCGTGTGTGCGGTGTCGGCGTAGTCGAGACGGCTCGCACGGTGGCACGTCTGCTCCACGACGAGCAACCTTCGCGCATTGTGTTGTGCGGCATTGCGGGTGCGTATGATGCGACACCACTTGGAGCAATTGTGCAGGTCGGCGTCGAGCGTATGGCGGGATTGCCTACTCAATACGCCACAGAGTATCGCGCAACACTTCGATTCGAGGCATTTACGGAGGTGAGGGCAAATACCGTTTCGAGAGTTAATTCGCCGGCCGAAGGGGCAACTATTGAGAATATGGAGGGGGCAGCCCTCTTCGCACTCTGCGAGGAGTGGGGCGTCGAGTGTGCCGAAATTCGCGCCATATCCAACCGCGTGGGTGCTCCGCGCGAGGAGTGGAATATTCCGCTTGCAACGCACGCACTTGCCGAGGCCGTAGCCAAAATTTTCTAATACACCAACCAATGAAACCCCTTTCGTTACACATATCACCCTGTCCGAACGACACATTCGCCTTCGATGCAATCATCAACCACCGCATCGATAACGGCGGAGCGGAGTTCAACGTCGAATATCTCGACATCGAACAACTCAACGAGGGTGTCTTGACCGGCTCGCCCGACATCTCGAAGATAAGTTATGCGGTCTATCCGCGTATTGCCGACCGATACGCACTGCTCGATAGCGGCTCGGCTCTCGGTCGAGGTAACGGACAACTGCTCGTGCGCCGCAAAGGTGACCTTTCGCCCATCCGTCGCGTGGCATCGCCCGGCGTGAATACGACAGCAAATGCACTGCTCGTCAGGTATTTCCCCGACGTAGAACACATCGTACCGATGCTCTTTTCGGAGATTGCCGCAGCGGTCGAACGTGGCGATGTAGATGCCGGAGTACTAATTCACGAGGGGCGATTCGTCTATGAACGACGCAACCTCTCACTTGTTGCCGACCTGGGGCAGTTGTGGGAGCACGAAACAGGACTCCCGCTACCACTCGGTGCGATTGTCATCCGACGTGACCTTCCGACCAAGTTGCGCGAAGAGTTCGAACGAATGCTTGCCGATAGCGTGCGCTACGCGATGGCCCATCCGGACGCCTCGCGAGAGTTCGTAAAGCAACACGCACAAGAGTTGGATGACGAGGTAATCGACAAACATATTGCGCTCTTCGTAAACGACTTTACCATCTCGCTCGGCGACGAAGGCCGTCGTGCCGTAGAGCGACTGACGGGAGTGAGCGAATAACATCGTCGCTGTTCGTTGGCCAAACTAAAACGGGTTGTTCGCATCTTGACGAACAACCCGTTTTATCATATCCGCACCCTCTACGACTATCCGAGATACGATTTAAGGAACTTGCTGCGATTCGAGTGACGCAGACGGCGAATTGCCTTCTCCTTAATTTGGCGTACACGCTCGCGCGTGAGGTCGAATTTCTCGCCAATCTCCTCCAAAGTCATCTCCGAACAACCGATACCGAAGAAATACTTGATAATATCGCGCTCGCGATCGGTGAGCGATTCGAGAGCACGGTCCACCTCCGTAGCAAGCGACTCGTTAATCAAACCACGATCGGCATTCGGCGAGTCGGGATTAACCAACACGTCGAGCAACGAGTTATCCTCGCCGTCGGCAAACGGAGCATCAACCGATATGTGGCGACCCGCAACACGCATCGTGTCGGTCACCTTCTCCTTCGGCAACTCCAACTCGTTTGCCAACTCCTCTGGCGACGGGGCACGTTCGTGCTCCTGCTCGAAGCGCGCAAGTGCTTTGTTTATCTTATTGAGCGAACCCACCTGATTGAGTGGCAGACGCACAATACGCGATTGCTCGGCAAGGGCCTGCAAAATAGACTGACGAATCCACCACACTGCATACGAGATAAACTTAAAACCGCGAGTCTCATCGAACTTCTCTGCCGCCTTAATCAGACCGAGGTTACCCTCGTTAATCAAGTCCGGCAAGCTCAAACCCTGATTTTGATACTGCTTCGCCACCGAAACGACGAAACGCAGATTGGCCTTAGTGAGTTTCTCCAACGCCTCCTGGTCACCCTTACGGATTCGTTGGGCAAGTTCTACCTCCTCCTCAACAGTAATCAAATCCTCCTTACCAATCTCCTGCAAGTACTTATCCAACGACGCACTCTCACGGTTGGTAATGGACTTCGTAATTTTTAATTGACGCATTTTTCTAATTTTATATCTTTTTTACAATAATTTTCGCCACTCACCACACTTCTGCCTCCAAACTCCTCACTTCACGCTCCCAATTCCTCTCTTCTCACGCCACTCGGATAAGGCATAAAACAACCGTCAGCGCACTTGTTCGAAAGCCCTCTCTCACATCATTTACGGAAAAACCGACACTCACCCTACACTCGCTCTCAAACACGCCCGCTGACGGTTGCACTTCGTGCACCTCGTACTGCTTGCGCTACTCTACGATAACGTAACTTGCAGCACGACCGTCCGGATATACGCCATCAATCGAACGCACCTTATCGGTCAACGCATTCAAGTCGGATAGCGCACGAACCTGCTTATCGTTGATATGGGTTATCACATAACCCTCTCGTACTCTTGCTTTTGCAAGCAATCCTCCGGCATTCACCGCAGCCACCTGCACACCGCCACGAATATCGAGGCGCTTGCAGAGTTTTGCATCCGGCTCGACAAAACGAGCCCCGAGAACCTCAACAACATCAACCGATTCGCGAGAGAGCAATTCTGCTTTTCCGGCTTTATTACGCAAAGTGACGTCAAAATGTTTCACATTTTCGCCTCTTTTTACCGATAATTTTATCTTGTCGTTCGGACGATGCTTGCCAATCTGCTCGCGGAGTGTCGTCTCCGACTCGATTCGCACGCCGTCAATCTCGGTGATAACATCGCCCTTGCGCAGACCTGCCTCCGATGCAGCACCACCCTCAACGACCGATGCAACATATACACCGCCGACCTCCGAGACGCCTGCATCCTTACCCATATTGTCGATGAAATCTTGGTCGATGTATGCGTAGGTGATACCAAGCAGCGCACGTTGCACCAGACCATACTCCTTCAAATCGACAACCACCTTACGAACGATGCTCTCCGGCACGGCAAACGAGTAACCGACATAACTGCCTGTCGAGGATTTGATGACGGTATTGATACCAACCAATTCACCTCGCGTATTAACCAACGCACCACCCGAATTGCCCGGATTTACAGCCGCATCCGTCTGGATGAACGACTCGATACGGAACTCGCTCGGAATGACATCCAACGCACGTGCCTTGGCACTCACGATACCTGCCGTAATGGTCGATTGCAGATCGAACGGCGAGCCGATAGCCAACACCCATTCGCCCAAACGCAAATCGTCCGAACTACCGAACTGCAACGTAGGCAGTCCCTCGGCATCAATCTTAATCAGAGCCACATCCGTAGCCGGATCGCGACCAATGATGCGTGCATCAAACTTGCGACCATCGTTGAGTTTAACGCGCAATTTTGTGGCACGCTCCACAACGTGATTGTTGGTCACAATATATCCATCGGGCGAGATAATCACACCCGAACCGCCCGAACGCTGCTCGCGCTTCTGAGGCGCACCCTGCTGCTGTGGACCCTGTGGGAAACCGAAGAACTCG
This sequence comes from Alistipes sp., assembly GCA_017654125.1. Taxonomy (GTDB): domain Bacteria; phylum Bacteroidota; class Bacteroidia; order Bacteroidales; family Rikenellaceae; genus Alistipes. The sequence goes on from JAFNYX010000006.1 coordinate 7,578, forward strand.
AAGAACGGATTAAAGTGGTTCATCGATGCTACGTCAATCTCCGTTATCGCCTCGATGTTTACAACTGCGCGAACGGCTGTCTCGGCTGCAAAAGTCAAATCCGGATAGTTCTCCGGTGTATAGGCAGCAAATTGTGCCGTTGCCGTCTGTGGCTGTTCAAAACTACGCTCAGCATACTGCGCACTCTGCTCCGAGAGACGTTTTTCGACAACGAACGAACCGGCAAGCGCACCTACCACAGCCGAAGCGGCGCACAGCAACGTAAATACAACTATTCCCTTTTTCATATCCATATATTTTTTATCGTTTTTTGTTTTTCAATGCAAACGCAGAGTGCCCGTTGTTTATTGTCGGCGAGCGACGATTTTTGTCGAAAATTTCTTATTCGACCACCCCGCACAACACTCCGCCGCACAATCCGGACAAAAAATATCACCCGTTTTTCTTGATAAACCGATAAAAAAAGCATATTTTTGTAAATTGATGTCGTGCTGCAATGCAATTGTAGTACCAAATTGTTATGTGCAACACAATGAAATGACCTCACGAAGCACTAAGGCAAAGCGCAGAAAAACTTGATTACGAATTTTGAATAATATACTAATAAACACATTATAGCACTATGAAACGAGCAATTCAATTCGGCGCAGGTAATATCGGCCGCGGATTTATTGGCGCAGTCCTCGAACAAGCGGGCTACCACGTAGTATTCGCAGATGTAAATGCAGCCGTAATCGACAAAATCAATGAAGACCACACCTATACGGTTCACGTTATGGATGTGGAGTGCGTCGAGCAGAAAATCACCAACATCTCGGGCGTAAACTCGACAACCGATGCTGTTGTTGACGAAATCGTAAAAGCAGAGATTATCACCACTGCCGTCGGAGTCGTTATCCTGCCACGCATCGCTCCTGCCATCGCAAAGGGCATCATCGCCCGCAAGGCCGCAGGCGTAGAGCAGCCACTCAACATCATCGCTTGCGAGAATGCCGTACGCGCATCGTCACAACTCAAAGAGCACGTACTGTCGCATCTCTCGGAGGAGGAGCGCGCATACTGCAACCGCTGGGTTGGTTTCCCTGATTGCTCGGTGGACCGCATCGTGCCACCGGTACGCAGCGAGAACCCAATCGATGTAGTTGTCGAGGCATTCTATGAATGGAACGTGGAGCAGGCATCGTTCGTGGGCGAAATTCCGCAAATTGCCGGCATGAATCTCGCCGACAACCTCATCGCCTATATCGAGCGCAAACTCTTTACGCTCAACACCGGTCACGCCATCACGGCATACCTGGGTTGTATGAAGGGATTGAAGACTATCGACGAGTCGATTGCCGACCCACAAATTTTCGCCATTGTGAAGGCTGCAATGCAGGAGAGTGGCTTGGGTTTGGTCGCAAAGCACGGCTTCGACAAGGAGCAGCACTTCAAGTATATCGAAAAGATTATCGGTCGCTTCAAGAATCCGTACCTGAAAGACGACGTAACACGCGTAGGCCGCGAGCCGTTGCGTAAGTTGTCGGCGTCCGACCGTCTCATCAATCCTACACTCACAGCACAGAAGGCGAGTGTCGAGACTCCGAACCTGTTGCTCGGTATCGGTGCGGCTCTGCACTACAACAATACCGAAGATGCACAGAGCGTACAGATGCAACAGCTCATCGCCGAGCGCGGTCTGCGAGATGCATTTGCCGAGATAGCATCGCTCGCCGAGGATGCTCCGATTTTGGACGCAGCCGTTAAGGCATACGGCGATGTTGAGCAGATTCTGAAATAAAGAAACAACTAAATAACTAACCAAAATGACAGCAGAACAACAAAAAAAATTCAGCTACTGGCAGTGGCGTACCATTATCGGTACGATTATCGGGTACATCTTCTTCTACCTGATTCGCAAGAACTTCTCGTTCGCCATGCCGGGTCTTACCGCCGAGTACGGCATCTCGAAGACGAGTTTGGGTGCAATCCTCTCGATTGCAGGTATCATCTACGGCGTATCGAAACTCGTAAACGGTATGCTCGCCGACCGCATCAACGCCCGTTGGCACATGGTGTCGGGTTTGGCAATCTGTACGCTCACCTCCATCTTCTTCGGCTTTGGTGCCGAGATTGCGGAGTATGTAACGGGTGAAAGCTACGGCACAGAGTTTACGCGCGTACTCATCCTCATCTTCTCCGTACTTTGGATTATCAACAACATCTTCCAGGGTTGCGGTTTCCCTCCATGCAACCGACTCCTCACGCGTTGGGTTCCTTCGTCGGAGTTGGCAACGAAGATGTCGCTTTGGAACACATCGCACTCGATTGGCGCAGGTCTGGCAGGTCTGCTTTGCGGTGTGATTATCATGGGTACAATGGGTGTCGATATGTCGGGTAATCCGGAGATGATGGCTCGCATCGCGGAGAACCTCGGTAAGGATGTCACAGACCCTGCCGTTGCTACCGCAGCCCACAATGTAGGCGCATGGAAATTGGCATTCCTCATTCCGGCCGCAATCGGCGTATTTGGCGTATGCTTCCAGACTTGGATTTTGCGCGACACGCCGAAGAGCGTAGGTCTTCCTGAACTCGGCGAGGGCACGAAGAAGAGCGATGAGCAGCACGTGGAGTCGCAGGCCGAAATCAGTGCATTCATTCGCAAACACGTTTGGCAGAATCCGGTTATCTGGGCATTGGCTCTGGCCGACTTCTTCGTATATATCATCCGCTTTGCCGTTCTCGACTGGGGTCCTACATTCCTACGTGAGCACTGCGGAATGACTCCGGAGTTGGCCGGTATGACCGTCATTATCTTCGAGGCATTCGGTGTGGTAGGTATGTTGCTCGCAGGTTGGGCAACCGATAAGATTTTTGCAGGTCGCGGTACTCGTACGTGTCTATTCTGTATGCTCGGCGCGCTCCTGGCTGTCCTTGGCTTTATCGGTTTGCAGAAGGTTGGCGCAAGCGCACTCGTACTGCTGATTGTTTTGGCTTTGGCAGGTGCGTGCATCTATGGTCCGCAGGCGCTTATCGGCGTTATCGCATCGAACCACGCTACACGTAAGGCGGCTTCGACCGCAAACGGTGTAATCGGCTTCGTAAGCTACATCTCGGTTTCTATTTCGGGTCTCGGTTTCGGTATGATTGCCGACTCGAAGTGGGGCTGGGACGGCGTATTCGTTGCGATGGTCGTAATGGCAATCATCGGCGCCCTCATCTTCGTTCCGATGTGGAAGATGAAGCGCGACGCTTACGGCGAGGAGGAGGCTGCCGCATAACGACGGAAGCACATCCCTCACACAAACAAAGGTGGCTCGACCAATTCCGGCGAGCCACCTTTTGTTATTTATACCTCACTGCTTGTACTACATTTTCGAGAGGAGCGTTCTCACGTATCGCCAATTCATCAAAAGCCACACCCCGCCACCACCGACAAGAGCCACCGCCACCGATATAAAAGGATTGGCGATAAACGTGCCACACAACCAGCATACACCGACAGCCGGTAACGATATCAAGACATTCTCCGCCAGCAGACGGAACGGAATTGACACTAAACGATGGCGCATTACATATATTACATAGGTTGCCGTTACGCAAAACTCCGAACAAAGCAACACAATCGCCGAACCAACACTTTGCAAATGAGGCACAACCGTCAGATTGATTACCAGCGAAGCTATTGCACCACTCAACGAGGCGCGCAGGAGCACCTTGTCGTGTTTCATAGGCATAATCACCTGCAACGACAAAACCTGTGCCACACAGACAGCCAACGCGGCCGGCATAATGATTCGCATCGGCAGAATTGCGCCCTCATAGCCCACACCCGACAGACATCCGACAATCTGTGGTGCCATCACGACACTGCACAAAATCAGCGGCACAATAAACTTGATTACCAACGCAAACGACCTCTCGATATAGCCATAAAACTGCTCCTTATTGCCACCCGAATAGAGCGCACTCATACGCGGCATCATTACGCTCGCAAAGGCAGTAAACAGGCCGAGAATAATCGTATAGAGTTTGAAGGCCGTCGTGTAGAAACCCACCTGTTCGTTATCCGACATCAAGCCGAGATACATCACATTGAAGGTCATATACATAGAAGTCATTATACCATATACGCCCAACATCACATTATCCTTAACGTATCGCAGGGAGAACAAGTCACGCACACGAAAACGGATATAATGGATTGCATATATGATGTTTATCAGCGCATTAATCACAACAACGCCCATCGTCATCATAAAATAGAGTCGGTAATCACTCTGTTCGCGCACAAAAACAAAGACTCCGGCCACCAACAACAACTTGACGGCAACGCTTCGCAGGGTGATATATCGAAAATCCTCGACCCCCGAGAAGAACCATTCGACCAAAAATGCCGTTGCCAAAATCTTCGATGCACCGATGTAGAACAAGTCGGCATTCTCGTGCAGACGAGGCACAACTGCCACCGCCACAAAATATGCAAGCAGTGCGAGCGCAGTAAACATCAAATTAACACCCAACACATTGGCAAACACACGCGAACGGCGCTGTTCGTCATCTCCGGCCATTGCAATTTCGCGTGTTCCGAGAATGTTGATGCCAAGCGTGGCGAAGAGCAGGAAATATCCGACCGTATTATCGACAAAACCAATCAGACCGATATTCTCCACACCGAGCACTCGCGACACGTAAGGAAATGTCACGAAACTAATTAGATATGTCGAGAGCGTCAGCACACTCTTGTAGAGAAAATTCTTCTTTACGGACGGTGTTGCCATATATTAATCGCGCAATAAATAATCACTCATAAACGCCACTGCGAAACCTTTCGTCAATGCATATATTTTTACAAAGATACGACATTTTCCCCAATTTACGAAAAATCAGCCCATCAAAGCCCTCAAATTTCGCAATCCGAAGAAAAATTCATACTTTTGTGGGCGATTCGCGATAACAAACCCAAGAAAACAAGAAGCGAAGCAGTAATAATATGGCAAAAGTTGTAGTCGGTCTGTCGGGAGGTGTAGATTCGTCGGTGGCTGCGGCTCTGCTCAAAGAGCAGGGATACGAGGTCATTGGACTCTTCATGCGTAATTGGCACGACACGACAGGTACGCTCGAAGGCGACTGCCCGTGGCACGACGACCAAGTGTTTGCCGAACTCGTAGCCAAGCGTCTCGACATCGCATTCCACTATGTCGATTTATCAGAGGAGTATCGCCGCCGCGTGGTCGATTATATGTTTGCCGAGTACGAAAAGGGGCGCACTCCGAATCCCGACGTGCTATGCAACCGCGAGATAAAGTTTGACGTCTTCCTAAAAGAGGCTCTCAAACTCGGCGCCGACTTTGTCGCCACGGGCCACTACTGCCGCAAGGCGGAGCATACCGACGAAATGGGCAAAACCACCTATTCGTTGCTTGCCGGAGCCGACCCGAACAAAGACCAGAGTTACTTCCTCTGTCAGCTCTCGCAGGAGCAGTTGCAACGCGCACTGTTCCCCGTTGGCGACCTACTCAAACCCGACGTTCGCCGCATAGCCGAGCAGTACCATCTTGCGACAGCCAAACGTAAAGATTCTCAGGGAATTTGTTTCGTAGGAAAAGTCGATTTACCGGTCTTTTTGCAACAAAAACTCGCCGCTCGCAAAGGCAACATCCACGAGATACTTCCGTCGTGGCCAAAGTACGCAAAATATGCCGAACGTGAGTCGCTCGCAGAGCTGGCCGAGCCATATCGCTACACGGTACGCGATGGCAAAAAAATCGGCGAGCATAACGGCGCCCATTTCTACACCATCGGCCAACGAAAAGGACTCGGAATCGGCGGCCGCAAAGAGTCGCTATTCATTATTGGTACCGATGTGGAAACCAATACGATATACGTCGGAGAAGGAGACTCGCATCCGGGTCTGTATCGTCGCGCACTGCGCCTCGAAACCGAGCATCTGCATTGGGTTAATCCAGACGAGCAGTTACGCGTGGGTGAAAGCCGCTCATTCGATATCCGCATCCGCTATCGACAACCGCTGCAAAAGGGCTCATTACACATCACCGAGCATGGCGCATTCCTTCTATTCGATACCCCGCAACGCGGTATTGCCGCCGGACAATTCGCCGCATGGTACGACGGCGAGCGCGTAGTAGGTTCTGGCGTAATCGTCGGCTAAAACAGAGCACACATCACCCGACAAGCTCAAAAATTGCCAAAAAAGCGAGCCAAATAACACACATACATACAAAATCTGGCAAATCGGCATATTTTATGCGTCGATTTGCTTCTATTTGCAATTTTTTTCATATTTTTGTTGTTCCTAATGTGCAGGACAAAAGAAGGTGAAACAAAAACAATATTAAAATAAATTTTAATAAACACAAAAAACTAAAAATTATGGCAAACGTAAAACGCGTCTATTTCTTCGGTAACAAAGAGGCCGAGGGTAATGGCAAGATGAGAGAGTTGCTCGGTGGTAAGGGTGCAAACCTCGCCGAGATGAACCTTATCGGTATTCCGGTACCTCCGGGATTTACCATCACAACTGATGTTTGTACAGAGTACTACCAGCACGGTCAGGCTGCTATCATCGAGATGCTCCGTCCGGAGGTTGAGGCCTCGATTAAGCGTGTAGAGGAGCTCACCGGCCGCAAGTTCGGCGACAAGGAGTTGCCGTTGCTCGTATCGGTACGTTCGGGTGCTCGCGCATCGATGCCTGGTATGATGGACACCATCCTCAACCTCGGTATGAACGACGAGGCTGTTGAGGCAGTAGCACAGTTGTCGGGCAACCCACGTTTCGCTTGGGACTCGTATCGCCGTTTCGTACAGATGTACGGTGACGTAGTACTCGGCATGAAGCCGGTATCGAAGGAGGACCAGGATCCGTTCGAGGTTATCATCGAGGAGATGAAGGAGGCACGCGGTGTTAAGATGGATACCGACCTCACGACCGACGACTTGAAGGAGCTCGTTGTTAAGTTCAAGGCTGCCGTTAAGGAGCAGACCGGTTCGGACTTCCCTGTATGCCCTTGGGAGCAGTTGTGGGGTGCAATTTGCGCAGTGTTCGGTTCGTGGATGAACGAGCGTGCAATCCTCTATCGTAAGTTGAACAACATCCCTGCCGAGTGGGGTACAGCAGTAAACGTACAGGCAATGGTATTCGGTAACATGGGCGACAGCTCGGCTACCGGTGTAGCATTCTCGCGTGACGCAGCAACGGGTGAGAACATCTTCAACGGTGAGTACCTCGTTAATGCACAGGGTGAGGACGTAGTAGCAGGTATCCGTACTCCGCAGCAGATTACCATCGAGGGTTCGCGTCGCTGGGCAAAGGCACAGAACATCTCGGAGGAGGAGCGCGCTTCGAAATATCCTTCGTTGGAGGAGGTTATGCCGGAGGTTTACAAGGAGCTCAACGAGATTCAGCACCACTTGGAGGAGTACTTCACCGATATGCAGGACATCGAGTTCACAATCCAGGACGGTAAGTTGTGGATGTTGCAGTGCCGTAACGGTAAGCGTACGGGTGCCGCAATGGTGAAGATCGCTATGGACATGTTGGCAGAGGGTCTGATCGACGAGAAGACCGCCGTATTGCGTTGCGAGCCTGAGAAGCTCGATGAGTTGCTCCACCCGGTATTCGACAAGACCGCTATCAAGAATGCAAAGGTCGTAGTTAAGGGTCTGCCTGCATCGCCAGGTGCCGCTACGGGTCCGGTTGTATTCTTCGCAGACGATGCAGAGAAGGTTCTCGCAGAGACCGGCCAGAAGGCAATCCTCGTTCGTATCGAGACTTCGCCTGAGGATTTGAAGGGTATGCTCGATGCAGCAGGTATCCTCACCGCTCGTGGTGGTATGACCTCGCACGCAGCCGTTGTTGCTCGTGGTATGGGTAAGTGCTGCGTATCGGGTGCAGGTGAGTTGGAGATTGACTATAAGACACGCACCATTCAGATCAACGGCCTCACCATTAAGGAGGGTGACTGGATTTCGCTCAACGGTTCGACCGGTGAGGTTTACCTCGGTCAGGTTGCAACACAGGCTGCAGACCTCAGCGGCGACTTCGGTCAGTTGATGGATTTGGCAGGCAAGTACGCACGTATGAAGGTTCGTGCAAATGCCGACACTCCGCGTGATGCAGAGCAGGCATTCGCATTCGGTGCCGAGGGTATCGGTCTTTGCCGTACCGAGCATATGTTCTTCGAGGGCGAGCGTATCAAGGCTGTTCGCGAGATGATTTTGGCTGACGACGAGGCTGGCCGTCGCGTAGCATTGGCTAAGTTGTTGCCTATGCAGCGTGGTGACTTCGAGGGTCTGTTCAAGGCTATGAAGGGTTACCCCGTGATTGTTCGTCTGCTCGATCCCCCCTTGCACGAGTTCGCTCCCAACACCGAGAAGGAGCAGCGTGAGATGGCTGAGGAGTTGGGCATCAGCTTCGAGGCTGTAGCTGCAAAGGTAGAGTACCTCCACGAGGTTAACCCGATGCTTGGTCACCGTGGTTGCCGTCTGGGTAACACCTATCCCGAGATTACCGAGATGCAGGCACGCGCTATCATC
>JAFNYX010000037.1 GCA_017654125.1 Alistipes sp.
ATGCACCCCGATTTCGAGCAGATTATTGACGACACGCTCGCACTGCGCGATGCGCTTGCTCCGCAGGCAAAGGTCTCGGTATTGAGCAATGCCACCCAACTCCACCGCGAGGATGTTCGACGTGCTCTGTTGCGCATCGACAACAACATTCTGAAACTCGATTCGGCTTTCGACGACACGGTACGCACGATGAACAAACCGTGCTGCGAGTACAGCGTAGAATGCGTTGTCGAGCAGTTGAAGCGTTTCGATGGGCAGTTTATTTTGCAGACGATGTTCCTTCGTGGCGAATACAACGGTGTGGCGTTCGACAACACCACCGACGAACAGGTCGAGGCGTGGCTGCACATCGTCAAGGAACTTGCTCCGCGACAGGTTATGATATATTCCATCGCACGCGACACACCGTGCCAAACACTTGTACGCGTCGAGCGCGATGAATTGGAGCAAATCGCCAAACATGTCCGCGCCCTCGGCATTGAGGCATTAGTCGGTTAGACACCGAACAAAAACGGCCTCATATAGCAATACAGCAAATTTTTTTGCACATTTTTTGCTCGCACCACGTTACAACCGAAACACTTTTTGGTTATCTTTGCGCGTCATTTCTAAAACAAAACATTAGGATAGTTATGCAACAGATTGAAACGTGGATGCTCATTCCGTTTTGTATTATGTTGCTCACAATAGCCGTCGCACCATTGCTGGCAAAACGACTCTGGGAGAGCAACATCAACAAACTCATTTTTACGCTCATCGTAGCCGTTCCGACAGCCATAATGCTCTGCCACTATGGGCTTGGTGCAGCACTTACCGAACAACTGCTGTTCGACTACGTGCCGTTCATTATTCTGCTCGGTACGCTCTTTGTCGTTACGGGCGGCATCCGACTCAACTACAACACAATCGCCACACCGTGGATAAATACCATAATGATCTTTATCGGCTACGGTTTGGCATCGTTTATCGGCACGACGGGAGCAGCAATGCTGCTTATCCGCCCGCTACTCGAAATCAACCGTTCTCGCATCCATAAGGCGCATACGATTCTCTTCTTCATCGCGTCGGTTGCCAACTGCGGAGGTATCCTCTCGCCACTCGGTGACCCACCGTTGTTTCTACTCTATCTGCGAGGCGCTCCGTTCAATTGGTTCGCAACGATGCACGACGAGTGGCTGATGATTGGTACCGTGCTACTCGGACTATACTTCGTAATAGATATGTATATCTTTAAGCACAAAGAGATTATCGGTGTTCGCCGCAGCGAGGCAGACGAAGATGATGCTCCGCTAACCATCTCCATCAAGGGTACAAACAACGCCTTCCTGCTTGGTGCCATAATCCTATGCGTTGCAATCGTCAATCCAGGCAACATTCCGGCAATAGGCCACGAAGACGCTCCGCTCTATATGCGTTTCCTGCGCGAGATTCTGCTTCTGCTCATCGCTTGGATATCGCTCGCCACAACGCGCAAGAGTATTCGCAAGGAGAACCACTTTTCGTGGGAGCCGATTACGGAGGTTGCAATCCTCTTTGTCGGCATTTTTACAACGATGACTCCGGCATTGACGTTCCTCAACGAAAACGCCACGCAGTTCGGTATCAGCACACCTGCACAATTCTTCTACTCGGCAGGCGTACTTAGTTCCATACTCGACAACGCTCCGACCGCCGTAGCGTTCCACTCCGTCGCCAAAGCACTTCCGATGGCTGGCGACATCATAATTGCAGGCGTTCCGGAGACACTGCTGACCGCCATAGCACTCGGAGCAGTTCTCTTCGGTGCGATGACCTATATCGGCAACGGTCCCAACTTTATGGTCAAGGCTATCGCCGAGCAAGAGGGCGTACAGATGCCGTCGTTCTTCGGCTACATCTTCAAATTCTCGCTGCCCGTACTTCTGCCGCTCTATATTTTGGTGCAGATACTGTTTTTGTAGGCGAGTCGCACGACGCAATAAAAGGGAGCAACACCTTTCGAGGTATGCTCCCTTTGTTTTTTGCGCTATATATCAACCTACTGCACTACCAACGACTGCACTATCGCCACTCCGGCCCGCTCGTTAATGGCCCTCACCAACGGCTCGCGCTGCATCATCAACTCCTGACGCACGATACTCGACGCGACGTGAACATATAGCACTCCGCGCACCAAGCGCACTTGACGTGTTTCGGCAGCTATCGCCGGCCCCACAACCTTGCGCCACGTATCGGGCAACGCCCCCTCGGCAATCTTGGCTGCAATATCCGGCGTGCGGAAAAACTCTTCAAGCAGAGCCCCTATTGGTTTTGACTGCGTACGTTTCATTCTAACACCTTTCCGTATGTCACATCAAATATCGTATGGCTGCCACCGCACGCCGAAAGCGTTCGCTC
>JAFNYX010000038.1 GCA_017654125.1 Alistipes sp.
ACCTTGCATCGCTCTGCCGTCAGGTATATCTCATTGTGCGCAAGCCATTCCTTCGTGCATCGAAGGCTATGCAGGAGCGAGTGTTCAACACTCCGAACATCAAGGTTATGTTCGAGCATAACACCGTAGAGGTTTTGGGCGACGAGGATGGCGTAACAGGTGCTCGTCTGCGTCATACATCAGGCGAGGAGACCACAATCGACATCAGCGGTTTCTTCCTTGCCATCGGTCACCACCCCAACACCGAGCTTTTCAAAGGCAAGTTGGAGTTGGACGAGGAGGGTTACATCAAGACTATCCCCGGCACATCGAAAACCAACATCGAGGGTGTATTTGCAGCCGGTGACGTTAAAGATCCCCACTACCGTCAGGCCATTACTGCGGCTGGTTCGGGTTGCATCGCGGCACTCGATTGCGAGCGCTATTTGTTGAGCAAATAATAACTAAAAATAATGTCGATAGCGGTAACGATATTGGGCAACACCTCGGCTAAGCCTACCTCGACGGGACACCCCTCGGCGCAGGTAGTGAATGTCAACGAGCAACTGTTTTTAGTCGATGCCGGCGAGGGGGTACAGCGTCAGATGATGCGTTACGGACTCTCGCCCTTGAAGCTCCGTGCCGTATTTATCTCACATCTGCACGGCGATCATCTCTTCGGCTTGTTTCCGCTGCTATCGACGATGGGACTTTATGGCCGCCGTACACCGCTACGCATCTATGCGCCACGCCCTTTCGGCGAGATGCTGGAGGCCTTTTTAAGGCTCTGCGAAAGCAATCTCCCATACACTCCGGAATGGATCGAGGTCGACACCACGAAGCATCAGATTATCTTCGAAAACGACACTACCGAGATTTGGTCGCTGCCGCTCAGGCATCGCGTACCAACGGCCGGATACCTGTTTCGCCAAAAGGAGCCACCATTAAACGTAAGCAAGTATGCCATTGAGCGTTACGGCCTATCCATTGCACAAATCGTAGCAGCCAAACGCGGCGAGGACGTAACGTTAGATAGTGGCGAGGTGTTGGCAAATTCCGCCATCACCTACCGCCCTTACGGCACGCTCTCCTACGCCTATTGCTCCGACACCAACTACTCGGCGCGAGTAGCAAAAATGGCCGAAGGGGTTGATATGCTCTACCACGAAGCTACTTACGCTGCAGCCGAGAAAAAGTTGGCAAAAGAGCGAGGTCACGCCTCGACCATCGACGCTGCAAAAGTTGCAAAGATGGCTAATGCGGGACGGCTATTAATCGGGCACTTCTCGTCGCGCTACAAGGATCTGCAAATTCTTCTTGACGAGTGCCGCGAGCTTTTCCCCGCAACCGATATTGCCGAGGAGGGCAAAACCTTTTTAATTGAACCCAAAACGACAAAACGATGACAAAAGCCGAGATACAATTTGTGCGATCACTCGCCGATAAACGCGTACGAGACGAGGAACGATTATTCATCGCCGAGGGTGATAAACTCATTTCGGAGATAGTTGCGTCGGGATGGAAAATACGCAATTTATACGCCATAGAAGGCCATTTCGACGGACGTGCCGAGATTATCTCTTCGAAAGAGATGGAGCGCATATCCCAACTCAAGACCGCCTCAACATCGCTGGCCGTTGTCGAGCAACCGCGCTACAAAACGCCCACATCGGCATCGGCCGAACGCCTTGCGCTGGCACTCGACGGAGTACAGAATCCGGGCAACCTGGGCACTATAATACGTCTTGCCGATTGGTTTGGCGTGGAGGATATCTACTGCTCGCCCGATACGGCCGATTGCTTCAATCCAAAGGTCATTCAAGCTACTATGGGGGCAATTTTGCGCGTGAAAATACACTACCTCGCTTTGGCCGATTTCTTGGCACGCACGGCTCAAGCCG
>JAFNYX010000039.1 GCA_017654125.1 Alistipes sp.
CGAGATGAAGCAGATTGGCGCACGTCAGGAGGCGGGCCGCATCGGCGGTATCGGAGCCTGTGGACGCGAACTCTGCTGCGCATCGTGGATTTCGAGTTTTTCAAGCGTTACCACCAACGCAGCACGCGTGCAGGATATATCACTCAACCCGCTGAAGTTGGCAGGACAATGCTCTAAACTCAAGTGTTGTCTGATGTACGAATATGACGTCTATGCCGATGCTCGTCAGACTCTGCCCCGCGTTCGTGAGCCGCTGCAGGCTATCGACGGAGAGTACTATTTGGTCAAGACCGACATCCTGGGCCATACTATGTCGTTCAGCAGTAGTAAGGATGCTATGGTCAACGTGGTTACTATCCCAACCAAGCGTGTGCGTGAGATTTTGGCAATGAACCGCGCGGGCAAGAAGGTCGAATCGTTAATCGACAAGGATAGCATTGTAGAGGTTGAAGAGCCGACATTCCGCACCGAGGAGGATAGCATCACACGTTTCGACAACCAGAACAAGCGTCGTCGTAACAATAACCGCAAGGGCAACAATAAGGAGCAACGTCGCAATAAGTCCAATGGCAAGCCCGCCGAGGGCCAAGTACCTACCGAGAACGACAACAAGGAGGGCAAGGAGGGTCGCGAGAACCACAACCACCACGAGCACCGTCAGCGTCGTGACAATCGACCCAACCGCGATAACCGCACCGAGAGAAACGAGGCTGTGCAAACGGCTGCACAAAATCCCGATGGCAACACCCCCAAAGAGCAGCACGAGGGTCAGCGTCATAACAACCGCCGTAACTTCCGCAACGGACACAACGGTCACAATCGCCACAACAAACGTAACCACGACGGCGGCAACGGTGGCAGCAGCGAGAACGCAGGGAACTAATCAAATTAATCGACCATCGAATATTAGAGCATAGTAACGATGCCCAAATTGGCACAAATATCAACTCTCAAAAGTATGCGGCTGGTGCTTTTCAGCATAGCCGTATTGCTTTTTGTGCAGTGTGGCAAGGCCGACTTGAAAGTTGCTATGACAGATGTAAGCATAAGCAGTTGGGAGGAGAGTGCCAACATTGAGTACATCAACGATGACACCACCACTCACTACGATATGAGCATCGTACTCCACACCAACAGCCGTTTCGACTTTAGCGATATGGAGTTGGAGGTGACAATGACATCACCTGACGCCATTCGCCACACCGAACGTATAGCCTTGAGTTGCAACTCCGAGCAGGAGGCCAAAGCCTCTGACGGAGGCGACATCGAAATACCCTACCGTCGCGATGTAAAACTCTCGGCCAAGGGCACCTACCAATTCTCGTTGCGACCGATGAAGCCCATCACGGGTGTGGAGGCCGCAGGAATACATTTTCAACAGCAATAAAACTTTACGATAGTGGGAAAAGATAAACTCAAACGATTTGCCGAAAACCTCACCTTTAGTTGTATGGTACAACCCGAATTTGAGGATATTTTTCATAAAGACCACGCCTTGAAAGGGCACTGGCACAAGGATTTCTTTAAGAACGACAACCCTATCATTCTGGAGTTGGGATGTGGCAAAGGCGAATACACCATCGCGCTTGCCGAGCGTAACCCCAACGCCAACTACATAGGCGTTGACATCAAGGGTGCGCGTATGTGGCGCGGCGCGAAGACCGCTACGGAGAACGGTATGACAAACGTCGGATTCCTGCGTACTCGCATTGAGTTTATCAACTCGTTTTTTGCC
>JAFNYX010000040.1 GCA_017654125.1 Alistipes sp.
CAAGGAGGAGTAAACTATGGCACAGGAGATGAATCAGGCAGGCGAGCTGCGTTACCTCAACCCAGTATCGGTTGACGTAAAGAAGAAGAAGTATTGCCGTTTCAAGAAACTCGGCATCAAGTATGTAGATTATAAGGATGGTGAATTCTTGAAGAAGTTCCTCAACGAGCAGGGTAAGATTCTCCCTCGTCGTTTGACCGGTACTTCACAGAAGTTCCAGAAGAAGGTAGCACAGGCTGTTAAGCGTGCGCGTCACCTCGCAATTTTGCCATTCGTAACCGATTGTATGAAATAAGAGGAGGGACTAACTATGGAGATTATCTTGATTAAGGACGTAGAGAATTTGGGCTACGCAAACGACATCGTAAATGTTCGTCCCGGTTACGCTAACAACTACCTCATTCCACAGGGCTTCGCAAAGCACGCTACCGCTTCGGCAAAGAAGGTGCTCGCAGAGAACTTGAAGCAGCGCGCTCACAAGGACGCTAAGATTCTTGCTGACGCTCAGGCTCTCGCTGAGAAGCTCGCAAATCTTCCACTTTCGTTCACCGTTAAGGCAGAGGAGGGTAAGATTTTCGGTTCGATTACCAATGCTGACGTTGCTGAGGCTCTCGCAGCAAAGGGTGTTGAGGTTGAGAAGAAGAACATCGCTGTTGAGTCGATTAAGACCGTTGGCGAGTACAAGGCAACCATCAAACTCCACCGCGAGGTTAAGGCAGAGGTTGCTCTCTCGGTTGTTGCAGAGGAATAATACAACTCGCATACACAACTTTTGGATGCAGACTTTCTCGAAGTCTGCATCCTTTTTTTGTGCACCCACCTACCACCACTCCACTCCATTCTTTGGCGTAGCATACAACATCGCCCAAAACTCATATCGAGCATAAAAAACATCTTTTTCTGCACGGTTGGCTAAAAAATATCGTATAAAAACATCTGTTTTATATAATTATATTATATTTGCAAGGATTTGCCTCATGCGTTCGTGCAGATAACGCATGAGGCAAACGACCGACAGAGGACCGAGTGGCATATTTTACCAACAAAAAGGAGAAAATCCAAACCAGTATGGAGAACAACATTAAAGGGCGTCTGCTCAAATTCATCGAATCACGCAGCATATCGGTACGTCGCTTCGAAATCGAGTGCGGCTTTCCGAATGCCTACGTATCGAACCTCAAACGCACGATGACACCGACACGCGTGGAAGCACTCTCAAAGCGCTTTCCGGAGTTGAATATAGTATGGCTGATGACCGGCAGTGGCGAAATGCTCAACACACCGCACACATCAATCTCACCTGCCTCCGACACGGAGAACAACATCGCCGAGATGAATCAACGACTCACGACCGCCTTCGAGGAGTTTGTACGCCACGAGACGCTCATCGGCGAACGATACATCGAACACATTAACCGCCTGACCGACGCATATAACCATACGCTCTCGATGCTCAATGCCGAGCGTGCCGACATCTCGGCGCTCTTGTCACAAATTGCAAACATGCAGCAGTACAATGCGCAGATTCAACAACAAAACGAACAACTTATCCGAATGTTGCAGAATTTGATTGCGTCATCCCCCAAAAAAGAGTAATCTATCCGAGACTCTCAACCCACAATTCGCACACAACTCTTTTTGCGGGCCATCACACAGATATAATACAAAACAATCGGGGTGTCATCTTTAAGACGACACCCCGATTTACGTTATTTCCATGCTGGTTCTACAATCCAATCATCGGTTTTACAACACCGAAGAGCAACCAAGCCACGAAGAACGTCAAAACGATATTGAACGCCTGCGCACCGAGGAATGCATAGAGCACATTACGATTATCCTTCGATATAATATCCTTCAAGCGTGTATCCATACCGATACAAACGAACGCCAACGAGAAGAAGAATCCCGAGAAAGACTTTGCAAGGCCGGTCTCCATCAACTTCTTTGCGGCGAAGTCAGGGAAAATCTCATTCTGCTGCAAGAGCGAGAATACGAGCGATGCAAGGATAAAGCCGAGAACGAATTTCGGGAACTTATCCCATACAATCTTCAACGATGGACGGTGCAACTTACCATCACCCTCGCTACGCGATGCAAGATATGTAGCGATACAGAATGCAACAACACCGATAAGTACGTTCTGCGTTGCCTTTACAATCATCGCAATCTTATTTGCCTCCTCGCTATAAAGGGTCGAAGCAGCACCTACACCACTCGTGGTATCTACCGTACCACCAATCCACGCACCGGCAATCTCCTGCTGGATAGCAACATCGTCGGTAAGCAGTGGAACGATGAGTTTTGCAAGGTAAGGCATCAGATAAATCATCGGAACGGCGATAATCAACACAACCGAGATAATGTATGCCAAGTGTTTCTCCTGAACTTTAACGACACCACCGGCTGCAATACAAGCCGACACACCGCAGATGGTCACACCACTCGACAGCGTCATACCGGCTCTCTCCTCTACCTTCATTTTGCGCGACAACCAATAAGCGAACAACCACACGCAGGTAACAACGATGCACGCCTGAACAATACCTGTAATACCCGAGGTTACGAAGTCGCGGAAGAGAATTGTTGCACCGAGGCAAACAACACCAATCTTGATAAAGAACTCGCCCTGAATCGCTGGTTTCAACCACTCCGGAATATGGAAGCAATTACGGATAATAAGACCGAAGATTACGGAGAAGAATACCGCCTCAAAGCCATACTCCTTCACTACCGGAATCTTGGCAATATACTGCGCCAAGAGCGAAATCGCAAACACTACAACAAACGAACGAATGATACCTTTAATTGGTCGTTTGAGGAGAAGGTTGCCGACATAGAGCAACAACAATGCAATGAGGAACAGAGCACCAATGTTGAGCCACGACTCCGAGTGAACCAAATCGGCAGGAACTTTCAATGCATTCTTTGGCAAGAATGTAGCAAAACCTGCAATAATAAGCAACGGTATCGACAGGAATGTTACCACCCAGTCCTCTACCAAAAATTTCTTCATAAAGTCTTTCATATTCTATACTGTTTTATTGTTGCATTAGAAGATACCAGTAACCATCAACGCCACGCAGTTACCATTGCGATAGCCCATCTTGTGATACTGGCTGAGCGTATAGTTCAATTGGAGCAACATATGCTTCCACGGAGCGTAGCTCAAACCTACGGTGTAGTTGAACTGGCAACCCGTTGCATTGTTATCCTCATCGAAATACTCAAAACGTGCGCCAACAAGGCCCTTGTCACAGAATCTGTAACCTGCCGAAACGTACGCACCATCCGAAATCAAGCTACCGGTCTTTGCCTTAATATACTCGGCACGTGCAAACACTGTCTTGCTGTTGTATGCAACGCCACCACCATATCGCTGAATCTCGGTAAACTTAGCATTAGCAACACCATCCAACACCTTCGGAGCCCACGCCTTCGAGAGTGACGAAAGATCGCTTTCGCCCCACTGGTAGTAAGCAGCCAACGTGAGGTTCTTAATCGGATTAATCATAATACGACCAACCAAGTCCTTCGAACGGTTGTTATCCTTCACATTGATTCCGTTACCATTGAATACGGCTAAATTATAGGTGATATAGTTAAAACCCTTCTCCTTATTCTTGATAAAACCACCATAGAGCTGCGCACCAAGTTCACGACCTGCTGCCGACACACCGGTCATATCGTTGCTTCCGCAGTGGATGAAACGCTGCACGATAAGGGCGTTATCTATGAACTCCAACTTCGACGGTGGCGAGTACTCCGAGTTCTCAATCGAGAGAGGATTCTTAAACTGACCGATTTGGATTCCCAATTCATTGAACGGACGGTAACGAATCCACAAATCGACAATCTTCGGCGAGCCTGCAAAATCAACCTGCAAGCGATAGTCGGCCGAACCGGCCTTCTTGCCACGGAAGATATCACCGGCGAGTGACAGACGCGCACGACGCAAGTTGAAGGTCGATTCGCCCTTCGTCAGCGACACCCCCATCTCATCACGAGAAAGAACGGCATTCTGCCAAATGTATTGGGCTTGAATAAAACCCGAAATCTTGAAGTGCTGTTTGAGTTTATCCCAAACCTTTGCACGCTTCTCCAACTTCGCAATACGAAGTTCCAAAGAATCCACCTGCGCTTCGAGCTGCGCTTTCTCCTCAACTTTCTCTTGCGCCGACACGCAAATCGGCGTAAAGAGCAGAGCAAAGAGAATCAAAAAGTAAAATTTCTTCATATTTTTATGGTTAAAATTTATATACATTTTTCAACGTTACAAAAATACGAACTTTTATCTGCGCGCACATAGGTATTTATACCTAAATTACCAACACCCAAATTATCAGTCACTTTTATGCATAAAACAAACGAGGTTACACCCGAATCGGCTAACCTCGTTTCTCAAAGCATGGTGATTTTGCTCTATTTTCGCTCGGCCCACTCCCGATAGTAGTCGTGGACAAATGCACCCTCCTGCTGATAATACTTTTCGATATTTGACGACGATAGCCACGTTATATATCCGCCCGTAAGGCCCGCATCGAACAAGCCGCGAATCTCCTTCTCGACATTCTCCGCATCGTAGGCAATACCGTTTCTATCGACGTGGCGCATCACATTATACGCCTGTACCCATGTACGCACAACAGCAGGCGACGGCGTAACACTCTGACGGTCGCACACGCGCTGACCCCACGCATAGAGGATTTCGTATGGATGATTCCACGGCTTTTTAATGCCATAGTAGCCATTGGAGAAGTGGTCCGGATAAGGCATTCCGCACATAACGTCGGCAATATTCGAGAGGGCCGGCCAATACTGACCATAGGCCGTCGTATAACCCGGATTTGCAGCCTCACCAAAGACATCTATCGAGACGTATGCACCGAGAGCATGAATCTCATCGCAGGCATACTGCACAAAGCGCTGAATGGCCTGTACCTTCGACTCTCCATAGCGGTTATGGTAATCGATAAGTTGCTCGACTTTGGTCATACGATCCGGAAAACGAACATAGTCGAAGTTTATCTCATTAAAACCGAACTTACGCACTGCCTCCTTTGCCAACTCGACATTAAACTGCCATACCTTGCGGTCGTACGCGCTTGGCCAATAGGCCTTATTATGCTTGAACGGCATACCGGTTGCTTTCTCGGTAATTGCCACCTCCGGATGATCCTTCACCAGATACGAATCCTTGAAACACGTAATACGTCCAACAACATAAAAGCCCTCTTCGTGAAGACGCTTCACTGCGTGGGCATACATCTTTTCTTTATTTGCGCCCGCGCGTGCGTAGTTAGTTGGCGAATAGAGACGCATCGCCTCTGCCTTATAGCCCGGGCACTCGTTATCCTTGATATCAATAACAAAGGTATTTATCTTGGTGCGCTTTGCCAACGTGATATACTTCTCGATATTGCCGATAACCGCCGGCGAAATATTCAGATAGAGCGAATAGCACGAACGCGGCATCACGTTATTCTCAAACGAAACCTTCTCGGTCGGGAAAAAGTCGCAACCGATTGCCTCGCCTCCGCCAAACGGATTCTTCACAGCCGAATGAATCGGGTCATACTTCTCGGCCATATAGCGTTGCAGCGCCTCATCGCGGCTAAATACCGTATATTTGCCGAAGAGGTATCCCTCGACTGCACCTTGACGCACACGATAGCGATTGACGGCACCCGTATTTGCATCTATCGAATCGTAACCAAGCACCTCAACCACCGAGCCCTTATCGGCCAGAGCACCGATAGCCGACGTTTCGATATCGATGATAATCGATGCCGGTGTACGGACAAAAATCTGTTGTTCGGCAACCACCGCACGAGGATCGGCAACCAGCGACTCCTCGCGAACGTAGCGACGCTCTCGGCCCATACGCACTTCGACATATACCTGTTTGTCAATCTTGCGCGTGCGATTCACAACCGCCTGCACCTCCACACCGCGCACCGTATCAGCACACTCGACCATCGTCTGTTGCTGATCGTCATACGCAAATATCGGCGTACGATGTGTAGCCGAAGCGAGGTATCGACACTCGATTATCTCATCCGTGGCACAAGCCCCTGCAAGGAGTGCAACCGCCAATGCTGCAACATAAAAAATCTTCTTCATACATTTATCGGGTTATTGATTGGCAAAGATAATATAAATTCGCTAACTTTGGCGTCGCAAAACGTAGAAGTTTATGAAGAAGAGTTGGAAACCGGGAACGATGATATATCCGATTCCCGCCGTTATGGTCAGTTGTGGTGCCGAGCCGGAGGAGCATAATATCATCACCGTCGCGTGGACAGGCACAATCTGCTCAGAGCCGGCAATGTGTTACGTTTCGATTCGCCCCGAGCGACACTCGTACGACATAATAAAGCGCACCGGTGAATTTGTAATCAACCTCACCACCGAAGCGTTGGCCGAGGCAACCGACTGGTGTGGCGTGCGCTCAGGACGCGATTTCGACAAATTCTCCCACTGCGGGCTTACGCCCGAAAAGTGTGCCGTCGTGGCAGCTCCCGCCATTGCCGAGGCTCCCGTTTCGATAGAGTGTCGCGTGAAACAGATTATTCCGCTTGGCTCGCACGACATGTTCATCGGCGAGGTGGTAAACGTGTTGGTCGATGAATCGTTGCTCGACCCTCAGAGCGGAAAACTCGACCTGCAACGCTCACGTCTGCTCTGCTACGCACACGGCGAATACTTCGGTCTTGGCGAGCGTCTTGGCACCTTCGGTTGGACGGTAAAGGGTTCAACGCGCAAAAAGGAGATGCGTCGCACGACTGCAAAATCCACAAAAAAGTAAAACCAAAGAGAGAGTTTCTGGAAAATATGGAGACAAAAGATTTAGAGTATTTGCAACGATTCGAAGATGGATTGTGTGAGCAACTCGTTGCTCTGCTTGGCGAGCGAAAAATGCTCGGCGGCACGCTCTTCACCGTCGAGGAGCTTACCGACATTTGGCGAGCAGCTGCTCCCGAATATATGGCCGATGCCGTTCCGCAGATTGCCGACTATCCGATGGCAGCAATCGCTTGGGCGGGTTACTTCGGTGCAGGCGCAGCTCTGCTGTGGGACAAAAACGAACCTATGAGCGACGGCGTTGAGGTATATAAACGTCTGCGCGATGCTCGCGGCTTCGACGAGATGGACGAATACGTCGGTTATCTTATGCTCGACAGCGGTCTGCGACAGGAGAATATCGAACGTATGGAGGACGCTATGCGTCAATGCGCACAGATTGCCCTTACAGCGATTCGCAAGGAGAATATTGAGCCACAAAGTGCAATGGCATTCCATGTATTTGCACGCACAACAAAGGTATTTTACACGCTCGGAGCGTCGGTGGTAATGCACCTGATGGGCTACCACTACGAGAAGGCGCGTGTAGAACTTCCGTCGTAACGCGACAACCTACTCGGGACGACAAACCACAAGTTCGGAACTCATACCCGACCACTGGTTTATCATTCGTTTCTCGTGCAACAAAACCGCGCCATTATATGTAACCTTTATCGTGAGTGGAAAAGGTGCGTTGTCGGCAATTCGGTTTGACGCGGGCAAGGTATTAGGAATCAGGTACACAAACATTCGCAGATGGTGACAATCGCCCGCACGAAGTGTGAGGCGTCTGCGTGCCGGCATTCCTTCGGGTGCTGCGGTCAATGCACTACCGACCGGTGCCGCCTCATCCGTAGCCGAAACAAACGACTCCTGGCCACCCTCCGCATCACACAGCGAGCAGGTTATGGCAAAATTATAACGCCAATGTTCGGCGAACGAACTCTCGACGGTAACCTCGTATGGTTGCAGTTTTTTCATCGTTCTTTGCACTTTCTTGAAGCAAATATACGAACTTTACGCGAAAAACTTGCACAATTTGCATTTTTGTCGTACATTTGCAGACTAATTGTGTGAAATGGGTATTGCGCAAAAATATTCGATAGCATATCACGCGATGACAAAAGGTCATCACTCGCTCGATGTAGCGGTCGATGGAGAGTTGTTTCGCGAGATGGAATCCACCGAGGTAAAAGATGCCGCGTGTGACGTACATATCGAGGTGGAGCGCATGGAGAGCGGTTTGAACTTGCAGGTGGCAATCACCGGCAAAGCAGTGGTCGAATGTGACCGTTGTTTGGAGGATTGCGACATTCCGATTGACTTCAACGGCGAGTTGGCTGTACGTTTTTCGGACACCGTAAGCGACTACGACGGCGAGCAGATGTGGATAGCGCAGGGCGAGGAGTTATCGCTCGCGCAGTACATTTACGAGAGCATCATTATCTCGCTACCCTATCGCCGAGTTCACGCCGACGGAGAGTGCAACCCAGACATGTTAGCTCGCTTCACCCCGGCCAACAACGAATAGCAAGTGGCCAACAAGGGGCCGAACGAGGAGGGGGAGAGAACAGAAAGAGGCCAGAGAGCGAAGAGAGGAGAGGAGAGAAGAGAGGACAGAAGAGGAGAGAGGACAGAGGAGAGAGAGGAGAGGAGAGGAAACGAAGAGAATTAAAAATAGGTATAAAAACTTAAAATAGAAAACAGTTATGGCACATCCAAAACACAAAGTCTCGTCAACCAGACGTGACAAAAGAAGAACTCACTACAAGGCAGTAGTTCCTACCGTAGTGACTTGCTCGAACTGCGGTGCAGCGGTACTCTATCACAGAGTTTGCCCAGAGTGCGGTTTCTATCGCGGTAAGCTTGCTATCGAGAAGAAGGTAGCCGAATAGTTCGACACAAAGGAAAAAAGCACTACCTCTTGCGAGAGGCAGTGCTTTTTTCGTTTGGGTTTCCAACCACAAAAAAACAAAACAACTATGATAAAAATCGGTTTAGATGCAATGGGTGGCGATTTTGCACCCGAGGCAGCAGTCAAAGGTGCAGTGATGGCTCTCGACGCGCTTGGTGCCGACAGCCGCATTACGCTCTTCGGCGACGAGAAGCGTATCCTCGAAATACTCGCAGCGGAGGGTTGCGACAGCAGCCGTTTCGACATCGTTCCGACGACGGAGGTTATCGAGATGGGCGACCATCCGGCAAAGGCATTTCAACAGAAAGCACAGTCGAGCATCACGGTCGGTTTCGGTTACTTGGGCAAAGGTCTTATTGACGGCTTCGCGAGTGCCGGCTCGACAGGTGCAATGATGGTTGGCTCGATGTTCGTGGCAAAACCAATCGAGGGCGTTATGCGTCCGACAATTGCTACGGCAATCCCAACATTAGCAGGCACACCGGTCGTAATCCTCGACATCGGCCTCAACGTCGATTGCAAACCTGAGGTGCTGGAACAATACGCACTTATCGGCTCGGTGTATGCCGAATCTGTGCTCGGTATTGCTTCGCCACGCGTAGCATTGCTCAACATTGGCGAGGAGGAGGCCAAAGGTAATGCACAGGCAAAGGCAGCACACGAGTTGATGAAGACGGCTGGTGCAAGTGGCCGCTACAACTTCGTGGGCAACGTCGAAGCGTCATACATCTTTACCGGCAAGATTGCCGATGTAGTGGTTTGTGACGGCTTTACGGGCAACACAATCCTCAAACTCTCCGAGGGTTTCTACGCCATCAATCGCAAGACAGGTATCGAGAGCCCATTCTGGGAAGGTATGAACTACGAGCGTGCAGGTGGCACACCAGTACTCGGCGTAAATGCTGCGGTGACTATCGGCCACGGCAAATCGACACCGCTCGCTATCAAGAATATGATACTCTCGACCGAGCACACGATTCGCACAAACGTTGTGGGCAAATTACAAAATGCGTTCAAATAGCAAAACCCAAGCATAAAAAAATGCTTTTTTTAGAGGCAATCCTTCGCAAGATTGCCTTTTTTTTGTATTTTTGTACAAACAACCAAAAAACTAAACAGATGAAAAGAATTGTTCTAACACTTGTTGCCGCGTGCGTCGCATTGGGAGCATCGGCAATAACCCCGAACAAGATTGTCATTCCGAACATCGAGGGGTACAAAACGCTGAAAGGCGACTTCCACATCCATACCGTATTCTCGGATGCAAGCGTATGGCCTACAACACGCGTTCAAGAGGCTATCTGGGAGGGTTTGGACGTAATTGCAATCACCGAGCACATTGATACTCGCCACCAGCACATGGTAAAGAAGGGAGTATTCACCGACAAGTGCGACCGCGACTACTCGTACAAACTCGCAAAGAAGGCCGCCGGCAAAAAACTCCTCGTCGTTCATGGTGGAGAGATTACTCGCGGCATGCCTCCCGGCCACTTCAACTGCTTGTTCGTAAAGGATAACGACGATATTTGTGCAGCAGCCGAGGCAAACGACCACGACCATGTATTGGCTATGGAAGGTGGTCTGCGCGAGGCTCGCAAGCAGGGTGCATTCCTTATGTGGAACCATCCGAATTGGCACAAGCAGGCTCCAAACGAGACAAAGATGTGGCCTGAGCACAAAAAGATTCTCAAAGATGGCTATATGGATGCTATCGAGGTTTACAACATGGCTTGTGGCTACTCGCCAGAGTCGCACGAGTGGGCGTTGAAGCACAACCTCGCTATCTTGGGCAACTCGGACTGCCACGACCCTATCTTTGTGGATATCGACCACATGAATGGCTCGCATCGTCCGATTACCCTCGTATTTGCACAGGAGAAGACTCTCGAAAGCGTACGTGAGGCTTTGGATGCTCGTCGCAGCGCAATTTATGCCGAGGGTATGGTATATGGTCGTGAGCAGGAGCTTGACCCACTCTTTAAGGCCTGCGTAAAGGTAAAGGGCGTAAAGTGGGGCGACAAGGGCGTATCGTTCACGTTGGAGAACAAGTCGAGCATTCCGATTACACTCTCCAAGGCTCCGGGTGCGGAGTATATGTGGTATCCACGTTATACGGTTATCCCGCCGATGGGCACAATCACCATCAAAGCACGTCCGTTGCTCGTGGATAACGTACAGGTTAAGTTCGACGAAAAGACGACTGACGTATCGGTAAACTTCTACGTGGAAAATTTCCAGATTGGCGCCGACAAACCGCTGCCATTCTCGGTAACCGTTCCTCGCAAGTAATATTACGAGTTAATGTTTGTCCGAAGCGAGTGTCGTGATGGCATCCGCTTCGGATTTTTATCTAAAACATATCAACGAGACGAATATGAAGAAGATTTTTATTATTGATTGGCTGTTGCTTATCGCCTTTGCAGTACTTACCATATCGGGCGTAGTGATGCATATCCTGCACGACCACTACGGGCAATGTTTCTGTTTTCGCAGTCCGGTTATGAATTTTTGGGATACGACGCACATCGTGGCAGCGATTACCTTTACACTGGCCATTCTGCTGCACTTCTATCAGCACCTCGCATGGTATAAGTCGCTCGTAAAGAGCGGACTTGGCCGTCGTAGCAAGGTATCCGTGCTGCTATCGGTCGTTGTTTTCGTACCGATTATAACCGGCGCAATTTTGTGGTTTGGTCCGTGCAACAACCACCTCGGATTGTGGCACATGTGGATTAGTTTGGTGATGGGTGCGTTCATCCTATACCACATCGTAAAACGCTGGAAGGTGCTCGTGAAATCGTTGAAAAGGTAGCACCCACATCTGTCGATAAAAAGATAGAGCCGACCGCATCACGATGCAGTCGGCTCTATTCATATTCTACGTTATATTAGAGCGTCGAAAGAAACTCCGTCACACTCTTCTCGATACGCTGCTCAACCGAGCCACTCTCCGCCTTCACGAACTTCTCGCCCGTGATGTTCTCGAACAACTCAACGTAGCGGTCGGTAATGCTTGCCACGATTTCATCGGTCATCTCCGGTACCTGCTCGCCATCGCGACCCTGGAAACCATTAGCCATCAGCCACTCGCGCACAAACTCCTTCGAAAGCTGCTTCTGCTTCTCGCCCGCCGCAAGTCGCTCCTCATAACCTTCGGCATAGAAGTAACGCGACGAATCCGGCGTATGAATCTCGTCCATCAGATATATGACGCCATTCTTCTTACCGAACTCATACTTCGTATCGACCAAAATCAGACCCATCTTGGCTGCAATCTCCGTTCCGCGCTGGAAAATCGCACGCGTATAGCGCTCCAACTGCTCGTAATCCTCACGGCTGACGATGCCCTGTGCGATAATCTCCTCCTTCGAAATATCCTCATCGTGACCCTCTGCCGCCTTTGTTGTCGGGGTGATAATTGGCTCCGGGAACTTCTGATTCTCGACCATTCCCTCCGGCATCTCCACACCACAAATCGTGCGCTTACCTGCCTTATACTCACGCCAAGCGTGGCCCGAGAGGTAGCCACGAATAACCATCTCGACCTTGAACGGCTCGCAACGATGACCGACGGTCACCATCGGATCCGGAACAGCAATCTTCCAGTTCGGAAGAATGTCGGCTGTCGCATCCAAAAACTTTGCTGCGATTTGGTTCAGCACCTGACCCTTAAACGGAATACCCTTCGGCAGAACGACGTCGAATGCCGAAATACGGTCCGAAACCACCATCACCAAATAGTCCTCGCCGATGGTATATACATCGCGTACCTTGCCTACGTAGTGATTCTGCTGATTCGGAAAATTGAAGTTGGTTTTTACGATTGCTTCCATTTTATTTTTGTATTGACTTGTTTCAAAAGCGGAATGTGTTACAACACGCCACAAAAATAGTATTTTTTTCGGAGAATCAATCGCCGAGCAAAACTTTTGTTACAGAAAAAAACCAGGTATGATTTTCAGTAGCGGTGGTCTCAAAACTCGTAAAGAAATTGGTTGAGATATGGGCAAAAAAAATGAGGTCTTCGGAGGTGTTCGACCCCAAGAGAGCACCTCTTGCGAGTCTTAGCGACACCCTTGTCGCAACCTTCCGATTTCCTCAACCAACCTAAAACTACTAACCTAAAATGAACCTTAAAACTTCGCTGCAAAGATA